>NZ_CAXPXK010000114.1:0-14113 GCF_964221125.1 Alloalcanivorax sp. | reverse complement strand
AGAAAAACGGCATGCCCAACCGGCAGGTGGCCTGGGAACTGCACGACGCCGGGGTCGACATCCGCTGGTGCGCCACCCACGGCGAGCAGTGCCACACCAAGATGCTGCTGCGTTACGGGGACGACGGCGCGGAACGGCCGGCGGTGCTGATCGCCGGCTCCGCCAACTTCACCCGCCGCAACCTGGACAACCTGAATCTGGAAACCAACGTCATCCTCACCGCCGCCGTCGACCATCCGGCCATGGCCACCGCCCGTGACGCTTTCCAGCGGCGCTGGCGCAACCCGGACGGCAAACTGTTCAGCGAGCCGTACCAGGCCTATGCCGACGACTCCCGACTGCGCTACGCGCTCTACCGGTTCATGGAGTTTACCGGCTGGTCCACCTTCTAAGCGGCGCGCCGTCCTTCGTCGCTCATCATGCGGCGGATGTGCAGGTCCAGTTGCCGGTACTCGGTGTGTTCGAGCATGGCTTCCCGGTCGCCGCCCAGCGACGCCTTGAAGCCAGGGCGGATGGTCTCGCGCAGCCGCCCCGGGTGGCTGGACAGGAAGAACACCACGTCGCCCAGGTAGAGCGCCTCCTCGATGTCGTGGGACACCAGCAGCACCGTGGTGCGCTCCTTGCGCACGATCTCCAGCAGCAGTGACTGCATCTGCCAGCGGGTCTCCGGGTCCAGCGCCCCGAACGGCTCGTCCATCAGCAGCAGGGCCGGGTGGTTGGCCAGGGTGCGGGCGATCGCCACCCGCTGGCGCATGCCGCCGGACAGTTCGTGCGGGTAGGCATCGGCCACGTCGCCCAGGCGCACCGCGTCGATGAAGTAGTCCACCGCCCCTTCCCGCAGGCTGCTGCTGTCGCCGGTGATGCGCAGCCCGTAGGCCACGTTCTGGCGCACCGTCAGCCAGGGAAAGGAGGTGTAGCTCTGGAACACCATGCCCCGGTCGCGGCCGGGGCCGGTGATCGCCTGGCCGTTGAGCGCCAGGGCGCCGGTGGTGGGCTCTTCCAGCCCCGCCACCATGCGCAGCAGCGTGGATTTGCCGCAGCCGGAGGGGCCCAGCAGCACCCCCACCTGGCCGGGGGCGAGCTGCAGGGAGACATCCTCCAGGGCGGTGCGCGCGTGGCGCGTGCCGGCCCGGAAGGTCTTGCCCACGCGGCTCAGGGTCAGCCCGTTGTGGTTCGGATCCATAAGGCGTTCTCTCCTTTCCAGGGACGCGTTTATTCGCTCAGCACGGCTTCCAGCGGCGCGGTGTTCACACCGGCGTCGATGGGGTGGCGCTCGTCGACCAGGCCGAACTTGAGCCACCAGTCGGTGGTGGTTTCCCAGTGCTGCGCCATCTGGCCGTTTTGCGGGCCCAGGGGCAGCTCGCCGGGGATCACGCCCATGAATTTGCCGGCCTGCTCGGCGTCGAACACCCAGATGCCGCCCTTGAGAATCTCGCCGTCCTTGCCGATCACCTTCTCCACGTCGGCCACCGGGAAGTTCAGCCCCTTGGCGATGATCTTGTTGCCCTCTTCCGGGTTCTCTTTCCAGAACGCCACCGCCTTGAAGTAGGCTTCCATGGTCTTGGCGGCCAGCTCCGGCTTGTCGAGGAAGGCGTCGCTCATGTACATGCCGTCGCCGAGCAGCGCGGTTTCGATCCAGTCGCCCTCGGCGGAGGACGCGGCCACGGTGGCACCGGGAAGGGCATCCAGCGCTTGCGAGCCGAACGGTTCCCAGAATTCAGCGGCTTTCACATTGCCGCCCACCAGCGCGCCCACGGCGTCGTCCATGATCAGGTTGGTGAACTGCACGTCCTTGATGCTGACGCCGTTCTGCTCCAGCCAGATGCCCATGAAGATCTGCGTCAGGCCGCCTTCCAGCACCGCCACCGATTCGCCCTTCAGGTCCTCGGCGCTGTCCACGCCCGGCGCCAGCACGATTTTGTCGGTGCCGTAGGAGGGGTTGGTGTAGGTGACCAGCTTCACCGGCACGTCCTTGTCGGCGGCGATCGGGCCGTATTCGGCGGTGCTGGAGGTCACGTCCAGGGCGCCGGCGGACATCAGCGAGAAGCTCTCGTAGGGGTCCTCGATGATGGTGATTTCCAGGTCCAGGTCCGGCACCAGGTTTTTCTCCTGGGCGATGAACCAGAAGCCGTAGCCGGGCCAGGAGAACAGCGACACCCGCACGGTGTCGGCGGCGTGGGCCGCCGCGGCGGAGAAGCTCAGGCCCGCCGCCAGCATCAGGGTTTTAACGATACGCATGGTAATGACTCCTCGGGGAACGAAATTCACTGGTGGCCACCGCGCAGATACGGGAACCACCAGCGGTGCAGAACTCGGAACAGGGCGTCCAGGGCCAGGCCCAGCAGCCCGATGGTGACGATGCCGGCCATGATGTCGTCGACGTGCACGAAGCGCTTGGCGCGCATCATCATGGCGCCGATGCCGTCGGTGGCGGCGACGATCTCGGCGATCACCAGGTAGGTCCAGCTCACCGCCAGCATCTGCCGGCAGGTGTCCAGATAGCCCGGCAGCGAATGGCGGAACACCACCGTCCACAGCACCGCACGGCGGCCGCCGCCCAAAGTTTTGGCGGTCTCCACGAACGCCGCCGGCACCTGCCGGGTGACATCGGCGAGCATGATGGAAAGAAAGAACACCACGCCGATCAGCAGCAGCGCGATCTTCTGGCTGTCGCCGGTGCCCAGCCACATCAGCAGCAGCGGAATGAACGCCGGCGCCGGCAGATAGCGGCAGGCGCCCAGGAACGGGTTGAGCACGCCGTCGACGCGGGCGAAGGCGCCCATCAGCAGCCCCAGCGGCAGCGCCACGGACACCGCCAGCCCGAAACTCACCAGAATCCGGCGGACACTGGCCAGCACGTCACTGAGGAAGGCTTTCTCGAAGAACAGCTCCTGCAGGGCGGCGAGCACTTGCAGCGGCCCCGGAAACAGGCGATCCGGCGCCAGCCCGGCGTTGGCGGCCAGGTACCAGCCGGCGAAAAACACCAACCAGCCGGCGCTGCCCAACAGCAACCGCTGACGCCAGTTCAGGGTCTGCCCGAAATCCAGCCAGCGGCGGCGCGGCCGCGCGGCGGCGGGCGCGGCATCGGCCACGCGGGAACCCGGTGCACCGGTGACGAGGCGGTCCTGCAGGGAAACGGTCATGGACAACTCCTCTTCGATACTCGGCAAACGGTTCAAAACGCGGTCAGGAAGCTGAGCCCGTAGACCGGCACCGCCTGGCCTTCGCGCATCGCCTGGTGCGCCGGCACCTGGCCATAGGTTTCGGCATGAATGCCGGCCAGACGGTGGCGGTGATAGCTGCGCAGCTGGTCGCTGAACGCCAGGGTGCGCTGGTACTCATCGCCGTACAGTTCCCGGTGCAGGGCCGGCAGCTTGTACCAGGGCAAGGTGGGCTTCACGTGGTGCGCGTTGTGGTAGCAGAAGTTGAGCACCAGCAGGTTGAGCACCGGCCAGCGGCGCGACACCGGGTTGCTGTAGGTGTTGTCGTTTTCGTAATCGCGGTCGCCTTTATGGGGCAGCGGCGCGTCCGGATTGTTGAGAATGGCGATGATCTCGTAGTTGTGCTGAAAGGCGTCGAAGAAACGCAGCACGGTGAGCATCAGGGTGTAGGCCAGCGCATACAGCAGCACCGCCTTCAGGCTCCACAGCGCCAGCAACGCCAGCGCGCCGAAACGCACCGCCAGCACCAGCGCCGCCCGGGGCCGCTGGGACTTATCCGCGTAACCGATGAACGGCGCCACCATCAGAACCGCGTGCATCATGTAATCCACCGCCGGCACATAGGCCCATTCCAGCGCGAACACCAGCTTCTCGGTGCGCGGGTGCGCCTTGAGCCAGGCCCGGTAGTCGAACGCGATGGTATCGGCGTTATCCACGTGATGGCGCATGTGCTTGTAACGCAGATCCTCGTAAGTGCCATAGCAACCACCGGTGAGCCAGTTGAGCACCCGTCCCAGACGGGTGTTGTGTTCCACCTTCTTGAACAGCGCGTTGTGGGCGCAGTCGTGCACCAGGTAGGCGGCGATCACCATGGCGTGGCCACAGGCCAGCACGCCCAGAGCGGGCAGCAACCAGCCCGGCTGGGCCATCAGCAGCCAGCCGCCCGGGTATCCAAGCAGGATGTAGGCCAGCACCAGCAGGTTGGGTACCAGCGCGTCCGGATGACGCAGGGATTGCTGTATCGATTTCATCACCGTTCTCTCCTCTGCTCAGGCCACCTGGTCGCGACCGGCGGCAGCGGCGCGCCAGCGATGGAAATGGCGTTGTTGGCAATCGCCGATCCAGCGGTTGAGATCCCACAGATCGGCCACCGGGGCGTTGGTGAACGGCAAGGTGTGCAGGTAGCCGTCCGGGCCGAATTCCGGTGTCAGGGTGGTTTGCGGCAGGCCACGGCGGCGCTGGGCCTGCCAGACCGCTTCCCAGCAGCGCTGGTGGGACGCCAGCGCGGTGGCGTATTCCGGCGCGCCGGGGTGCGGCACCTGGGGGCCCTGGTCGTAGCCGACCCGGGCATGGACGTGCAGGGTCTGCTCGGCGACCCGCTCGATGCAGTCCCATTCGCTGTCGGGCAGGCGTTCGCAGACCACCGCCCAGTGGCTGAAGTCGCAGGTCACGGGCAGTGTCGGCACCCGGTCGAGCACCGCCACCGTGGTCCAGGGGTTGAAGAAGCTGCGCCCGCGATGGGTTTCAAAGCTGGCGGTGACGCCCACCCGCTCGGCGATCTCGTGGGCCTCGGCGAAGAAGCGCACGCTGTCCTCCAGGGGCCAGGCGTCGCAGCCGCCCATCACATTGGCGAACTCGGCGCCCAGGGCGCGGCCGTCCCGCAGCTGGGTTTCCAAGTCTTCCAGGTGCTCGGCGACGCTGGCATCGCGGCGCGGCACATAGCTGCCGGCGGTGCAGATTTCCTGAATCCAGCGCAGGCCGTGCCCGTGCAGGGCTCCGGCCAGGTCGTCGCGGGCCGCGCCGGCTTGCGGCAGCGGCGCTTCCAGGCCGTCGAAGCCGGCGGCCACGGCCAGGGCGGCGGCCTGCTCAGGGGTGCCCGGGTGGCCCCACAGGGTTTTGAATCGCAATAACTGCATGGTGCTCCTCGTGGTTCCGGTGAGTCGTTAAAACCTTGGTTAACCACTCAGGAGCAACAGCTATGCCAACCCGTCAAACCCCCATAAATACATGCAATTCTGCATACTTAAAGACAGAAACGCCCGAAATCGCGCCGGCGGCGCGCCCCATTTCGGGGAGGGCGCACCAAAAAGAAGCGCGCTCAGGCGGCGCGGCGGCGCCTCATCCAAACACGGCCGGCCACGGCACCGTTGATCAGCCAGGCCAGCGCCACCAGGGTGCCCGCTACAGGCCAGCGCCGGGCCTCTTCGAGCAACGGCGCGTCCGGCACGGTGAGCAGGAACAACAGGGTCTCCAGGGCCGCCAGCAACAGCGGCGCCACCAGATCAGCGGGCCAGTGCAGCTGGATGCCGCCGGCGTTGAGCAGCGCGCGACCGCCGCTCAACGCCAGCCAGATAACAATAATACCGCCCGCCAGAACTGCCGCCACGGAGACTCCTTGAAGGTTGATTCGTTGGAACCTGAATGATGGGGCGGCGGGCGGCGGGCTGCAAGCGGCGGGCGCCCCGCACCGGCCGCTTCTTAAAAGAATGCTAAAGATTCGCCGCTGCCCCGGTTTCCTGAGGCATACTCCAGGCTCATGGATCGTAACCGCATGGAGGTAGTAATGAACAGCGATCAGTTGAAAGGCAATTGGAAGCAACTCATGGGCAATGCCAAGCAGCAGTGGGGCAAGCTCACCGATGACGACCTGAAGCAGGTCGAAGGCCGCAAGGATAAGCTGGTCGGCAAGATTCAGGAGCGCTACGGCTCCACCCGCGAGGAAGCGGAGAAGCAAGCCGATGACTGGCTTGGCAAGCAGGGCTGATCTCTCAGCCTGATCAGTCTGAGTATCAAGCGGGCCGGCGTAACAGCCGGCCCGTTTTCGTCAGTCACTATAAAAGCGCGTACAACTCCTGCCACGGCATGGGCTTGCCGAACAAGTAGCCCTGCCCTTCCCGGCACCCCAGCTCCCGCAGCACCTCCGCCTGCTGGCCGGTCTCGATGCCTTCGGCGGTGATCGCGAAGCCGAACGTTTCCGCCAGTTGAATCATCGCCTGCACCACGGCGTGGTCCTCGCCGGACTCATGAATGGCGTCGACGAAGCTTTTGTCCACCTTGAGCCGGGTGATCGGGAATTCCTTGAGCATGCTGAGGGAGGCGTAGCCGGTGCCGAAATCATCGAAGGCCAGCTGGCAGCCCAGGGCCCGCAGGTCGTTGAGGGTGTTCTTGAGGCGGTTGTCGCTGTTGATGATCACCCGTTCGGTGATCTCGATCTCCAGCCATTCGCCGGGCAGACCGGCCTCCCGCAGGGTGTCGGCCACCATGCGCGCCAGTCCGCCCAATTTGAACTGGGCGGAGAACAGGTTCACCGCCATGCACAGCGGGCGACCCTGACGGTACAGCAGCGCGCCCTTGGCACAGGCCTGGCGGATCACCCAGTCGCCGAGAATCCGCGCCATCGGGCTGCCCTTGAGCAGCGGCAGGAATTCCCCGGGCGCCAGCAGGCCGCGGCGCGGATGGTGCCAGCGCAGCAGGGCCTCGGCGCCGACGATCTTGCCGTCGCTGAGCCGTACCTGGGGCTGGTAATACAGCTCGAACTGCTCACCGAGCACGGCGGTGCGCAGGTCCGCGCTCATGTCCTGGCGGGCCCGCAGCGCCTTGCGCAGCGCCGGCTGGTAGACCCGGCTGGCGCCGTAACCGGCGGCCTTGGCGTCGGCCAGCGCCAGGTGAGCATCACTGAGCAGGGTCCGGGCGCAGCCCTCCGGCGCCGCGAGCGCAATACCCACATGCCCGCTGATCGCCACCGGGCGATCCTTGATCATGAAGGTTTCCAGCAAGGCGCCGTGGACCGCCTCCGCCAGCTGGATCAGCGGCCGGGCCAGATCCCGGTCGGGCAGCATCACGGCGAATTCCTCGCCGGTGGTGCGTGACAGCAGGGCGCCCTCCGGCAGCAGACGGGTGAGGCGCGCGGCGGTCAGCTGCAGCAGCCGGTCGCCGGCCTCCTGGCCCAGGGTATCGCTGACTTCCTGGAAGCCGTTCAGCTCCAGCAGCAGGCAGCCCGCGGGCCGCCCCTGATCGAGCACGGTCTGGGTCTGTTCGGTGAGCAGTTTCCGGTTGGCGAGGCCGGTGAGTTCGTCGTAGTGCGCCTCGTAGAACAGCTTGACCTGTTCCTCCTGCTGGTCGGACACGTCGCGGAACACACCCAGCATGCGGGCCGGCCGGTTGTCCTCGTCGAACACCAGCTGCGCCGAACAGCGCACCAGGGCGAGCCGCCCCAGATCCCGGCGGTGGGCCCGGAAGGTGACTTCGAAATGGCCGCTGACCGCCGCCGCCAGGGCGCCGAGCAGCACCTGGCGCACGCCGTCACGGTCGTCCGGATGAACGAAACCCCAGAACAGCCGGGCGCTGGCGGGGCCACCTTCCGGGATGCCCACCATACGGCTGATGTTTGGTGACGCCCAGAAAGTGTTCTCGCGCAGGTCGTGGTCCCAGATACCCAGGTCGTCGGAATCCAGCGCCGCCTGCAGCCGTTCCTCCACCACGGAGGCGGGAACGTTGGTCTGCGTCACTATGTTCTTGTTCGCGGTCGCGGCGTTCCCGCGCGAATCCTTCATGCGATCCCCAGACAGCCTTTAGTCTCGTATTCCGGCGGGCATTTCCCTTGACGCCCCTCCCCCATGCTGTCCCTGCATTCCCCGTTGTGCGCACTGGGTTGTATACCATCAGAATGAGACAAGTGGGGCAAGGGGACAGATATAAGAAACCGGCCCGCTCCGGCACTAAACATTCACCAGTTCGCGGGATGAACCGCCTTACGCCCATCTATCGACAACCGGAAGATTTTCTTGAGGCACCGACAACGAAAGGCGGCCCCCAAAGGCTGCCTTTCGTTAACAAAGGACGCGGTTCAGTCGCGCCGCGGGCTTATGCGATAAGCCAGGGTATACAAAACCGGCACCACGATGAGGGTCAGTACCGTGGCAAACCCCAGACCGAACATGATTACCGCCGCCATGGATTTAAAAAAGGCGTCAAATAATAAAGGCACCATACCCAAAACCGTGGTCACAGCGGTCATGCAGACCGGACGCACCCTGGTTACGGAGGCATGGATCACAGCGTCCAGGGCATCCACGCCGGTTTGGAGCTCAAGTTTGATCTGCTCCACCAGCACGATTCCGTTTTTCACCAACATGCCGGAAAGGCTTAGGAAACCCAGCAGCGCCATGAAACTGAAAGGCGCGTTGAATACCAGTAACCCAATGGTCACGCCAATGATCGCCAGCGGCACCGTGGCCCAGATAACCAACGGTTGACGCAGACTGTCGAACAGCAGAATGGTGATGATGAACATGAACAGATAGCCCAGGGGAACGCTGGCAAAGACCGCCTTTTGAGCGTCCCGGGTGAGTTCATACTCTCCACCCCAGGTGAGTTCGTAGCCAGGCGGCAAGGGCAGCGCTTCTATTTCGGGACGCACGCGTCGCAATACCTGATCCCCGGTTTCATCACCGAGTACGTCCGGTTCAGCCTGCACGGTGAGGGTACGTTTACGGTCACGACGCAGGATCAAACCATTCTCCAGCTCGGTTGCAAAGCCGGAGACAATCTGCCGAATAGCTAGGTAATCCTCATGCACCGGTGACCAGATACGCACCTGGTCCAGATTATCCGCGCCCAGGCGCTCCTGATCCGGGGGGCGCGCAACAATCGGCAGCAGGTCGGCGCCGTCACGGAACAGACCCACTTCCAGGCCGGAGAAGTTCATATTCAGGGCGTCTTCAAGATCCTCCCGGGTAACCCCCGCGCGCCTGGCCTGGGCCTGCTCGAATTGTGGACGGATCACTTTTTCTTGTTGACGCCAGTCGTGGCGAATGTTTTCCAGGCCCGGGTCGGTCGCCATGATCGCTTTCACTTGCACGGCCAGGGAACGCAATACCGCCGGGTCGGGTCCGGAGAGCCGTGCCTCGATGGTGGCGTTGGCGGAGGGACCGATCATCAAGCGCTTGAGCTTGGCAAAGGCGGAGGGTTGGTGGCGGTCAATCCAATTCCGGGTTTGCGCGATCACTCCGTCGATATTCTCCCGCTGGTCCACTCTAACGATCAGTTGAGAGTAGGACGGATAGGTCTTCTCCGGGACGTACGGCAGCATGAATCGTTGCGCGCCCCGGCCGATGGTGCTGGTTACCTGGGTGACGTGCTCCGTGTCCCGCAAGGCACGATCCAGCTCCTCTACGCGTTCGATAGTGGCGCGGATATCACTACCCTGGGGCAACCAGTAGTCAACCAGAAAGATAGGCGTATTGGACGGTGGGAAAAACGATTGCTTAACCAGACCGAAACCACCCACAGCCGACACCAACAACAGCGCCATGGCTACCAGTGTCACCACCCGGTGCCGAATAGCCATGCCCAGCAGCCGCCGGTAAATCCGGAAGACACGGCCTTTGTAGGGATCTTCGCCGTGATCGTTGTCGCCTTCATCAAGCGTCTGCCGGTCGCGGGAAAATATCAGATCGGCGAAAAAGGGGGTCAGCGTGATGGCCACCACCCAGCTCAGCATCAAGGAAATCAGGAGTACCCAGAAGAGACTGTTGGTGAACTCCCCCGAGGCGTCGCTGGACAGGCCGATCGGCGCGAACGCGGTGATCGCTATCACCGTGGCACCGAGTAACGGCCAAGCGGTCTGCCGCACGATCTCCGAGGCGGCGGCCACCTTGGACAACCCGCGTTTTATGCCTACCAGTATGCCTTCGGTGATCACGATGGCGTTGTCCACCAGCATCCCCAGGGCGATGATCAGGGCGCCCAGGGAAATACGCTGCAGTTCAATGCCCAGCACCGCCATGACAATAAAGGTTCCGAGAATAGTAAGCAGCAGAATGCCGCCCATCAACACACCGGAGCGGAACCCCATGAATAGCAACAACACGCCGATCACGATCATCACGGCCTGGGCCAGGTTCCAGAGGAAGGCGTTCACCGAACGCTCCACTTCTCCGGGCTGGTCGTAGACCGTCGTCAGCTCCATGCCGGCGGGCTGGCGGTAGTCCATCTCTTGTAGCCGCTGGCGCACACGCTCGCCTACGTCCACCACATTGACCCCCGGGGAGAAGGAAATACCCAAGGTCAGCGCCGGTGCCCCCTGATGGCGATACAGATGCCGCGGCACCTCACGATGATCCCGCTTAATGCTGGCCACATCCCCGAGATACACCAGCTGTCCGGCGCCCGGGTCCGAGATCAACAAATCTCGCATCGCGTCCACGGAATTGAATTCACCGGTGGGCGCGATACGCAAGTATTCATCTCCCACCCGCACCCGCCCGGCCGGGTTCACGGCGTTCTGGGTACCAAGCAAAGAAAAAATCCGGTCCTGGCTAATGCCGAGATTGGCGAGACGTTCCCGGGACAGCTCCACGAAAACCTGTTCCTGGCGCTGGCCACCAACCTGAACCTTGCCCACACCCTCGACCAGCACCAGCTCACGAACCAGTACATCGGCATAATCCTCCAGGTCCTGATAGCCGTAGCCCTCCCCTGTAAGGGCCAACAGGATCCCATAAACGTCGCCAAAGTCGTCTATTACCTCAATATCGTTGGCGCCTGGAGGTAACCGGGGTTGCAGATCGCGGGTTTTGCGGCGCAACTCGTCCCAGATTTGTTTCAGATCATCTTCACGGTAGATGGGTTTCATCTCGACGGTGATCTGAGACAAACCGGCGCTGGATATGGACGTTACGTAGTCCACGTAGGAAAGACTTTGAATCGCTTTCTCCACCGGCAGGGTCACTTCTTCTTCCACTTCAAGGGCGGAAGCACCGGGATACTCGGTGATCACCATGGCGGTCTTCAGCGTGAACTCGGGATCTTCCAATTGACCCAACCGCAGAAACCCAACCAGCCCGCCAATCAGCAGCACCAAAGTGAATAACCAGCTGATCACCCGATGCCGAACAGCATACTCGGCAATACTCATTACAACCCCCGTTCGCCGGTCAGTTCCCGCACCGCCTGGCCGTTTTTCAGACGGTGCACACCGGCCACCACGATACGATCGCCCGGCGACAGACCGTCCAGAATAGCCACGCCGTCGCCGGAGACCTCGCCCAGCTTCACCGCTTGGGCCTGGACCTTGTTGCTGCGCGGATCAAAGCGCCAAACCCGGGCGCCGCTTTCTTCATCACTATTGAACACCGCCGCCATTGGTACGGTGAGGGGGACCTTATCGGCATGCCGCAACGCGGCCTCGTCGACATACACCGTCGCACTCATTCCTGGCAACAGCTCCACCTTATCGGGCATCGGCAATGTCAACACGATGGTGTAGGCCTGAGTGGCACCGGGGCGGGACTCGTGCTCACGATAAACGGCGGAAAATCGCTGCTCGGAAAGCCCGGAAAACACCACGTCCGGACGAAATGATCGGTCCAGAGGCAAAACACGACGAATAAAGTTCTCGGATACGGAGAAATGCACGTCCAAGGTGTCCGTGCTCTGTAGATAGAGCACGGGGTCCCGGGCTTGAACGAACTGGTGATTCTCCTGCTCCGTGCCGGCCACCACGCCGTCGTAGGGCGCGGTAAGACGGGCGTAGGAAAGAGTGTCCCTTGCCTGGCTTAACGCCGCCTGGGCCTGCTGGTGACGCGCGGTGAGTTCGTCCAGCTCGGAATCAGCGATCATGCCCCGTTCGGAAAGCGTTTGGCCACGCCGATACTGGTTTTCGGCAAGCTTTGCGTCGGCCCTGCGCTGATCCAATTCGTTACGGAAATCCCGGGCATCCAATTCAGCAAGCAGCTCACCCTGCTCCACTCTTTGCCCTTCCCGGACCGGCAATGACACTAATTGCCCCGACACACGGAAGGCCATTTCAGTTTGCTCCGTTGCCACAACGCGCCCCGGGTACCGTCGAACACGCTCACCGGTGTCCCCCACCATCGTCAATTTCACGGGAACCGGCCGTGGTTGCGCAGGAGTCTTCGGCTCACCGCATCCGGCCAGGCCCGCAACCGCCACGCCGACAACTAACAATGCCCGTACGGGCATGCCCTTGAAATACATCATCACCACCTCTAAACAGTACTGGCCAGTATAATAATGCCAGAAAAAGCGGCGAGGGTCAGAATCGAGTAGATGTGCGACAAAGGAGCGGGCTCGGCCCGCCAGAGCAAACCACGTAGTGTCGACCGGAGCCGTTGTACACCCTCCCGCGCAGGCGACGCCTCGTCTGCGAATTCTATTCGCCGGGCCGGAACAGCGCCGGTTTATGGCGCTTCGCGTCATGCCTGGCGCACATCGCAAAAAAAACGGCGCCCGAAGGCGCCGTTTTTATTACACCGGAGAACCACTTATCAGAACTGGTTCATGGTGTTGTCTTTACCGCCAGCTTTCAGAGCGGCTTCACCGGAGAAGTACTCTTTGTGGTCATCACCGATGTTGGAGCCGGCCATGTCCTGGTGCTTCACGGTGGCGATGCCACGGCGGATTTCCTCACGCTGAACGCCTTTGGCGTAGGCCAGCATGCCCTGGTCACCGAAGTAGCCTTCCACCAGCTGATCGGTGGACAGCGCCGCGGTGTGGTAGGTCGGCAGCGTGATCAGATGGTGGAACACACCGGCTTCACGGGACGCCTTGGCCTGGAACTCCTTGGCCCACTCGTCGGCCACGTCGGCCAGCTCGGTGGTGTCGTACTTCTCGTTCATCAGGTCGGCGCGATCGTACTCGCCCAGATCCTTGCCTTCTTCCTTCCAGGCATCGAACACCTGCTGACGGAAGTTCAGGGTCCAGTTGAACGACGGGCTGTTGTTGTAAACCAGCTTGGCGTTCGGCTCCTGCTCGCGGATACGGTCGACCATGTGCTTGATGTGAGCCACGTTCGGGGTCGGGGTCTCGATCCACAGCAGATCGGCGCCGTTGCGCAGGCTGGTGACACAGTCCAGTACCACGCGGTCGATGTTGGTGTCGCGGCGGAACTGGAACAGACCGGAGGCCAGACGGGTGGGCTTGAGCAGCTTGCCGTCGGACTTGATCACGATGTCGCCGTTGTTGATCTGGTCGGCGGAATCGATGTATTCGCCTTCCAGGAAGCTGTTGTACTGGTCGCCCAGGTCGCCCGGCTCGTTGGTCACGGCGATCTTCTGGGTCAGGCCGGCGCCTTCGGAGTCGGTACGGGCAACGATCACGCCGTCGTCCACGCCCAGCTCCAGGAACGCGTAGCGAACCGCGTTGATCTTGGCGATGAAGTCGGCGTGGGGAACGGTCACTTTACCGTCCTGGTGGCCACACTGCTTCTCGTCGGACACCTGGTTCTCGATCTGGATGCAGCACGCGCCCGCTTCGATCAGCTTCTTGGCCAGCAGGTAGGTGGCTTCCGGGTTACCGAAACCGGCGTCGATGTCGGCGATGATCGGCACAACGTGGGTCTGGAAGTTGTCGATCTTGTCGACGATCTCGGCCTGCTTGGCCTGGTCACCGGCGGCCTTGGCTTCGTCCAGGTCACGGAACAGGTGGTTCAGTTCCCAGGCGTCCGCCTGCTTCAGGAAGGTGTAGAGCTCGCGGATCAGGTCGGCGACCGCGGTTTTCTCGTGCATGGACTGGTCGGGCAGCGGACCGAACTCGGAACGCAGCGCGGCGACCATCCAGCCGGACAGGTACAGGTAGCGGCCTTTGGTATCCCCGAAGTGCTTCTTGATGGAAATCATCTTCTGCTGACCAATGAAGCCGTGCCAGCAACCCAGAGACTGGGTGTACTTGCTGTTATCGGCGTCGTAGGCCGCCATGTCCTCGCGCATGATCTTCGCGTTGTACTTGGCGATGTCCAGATGCGTTTTGAAACGGTTCTGCAGACGCATGCGAACAGCAGCTTCCGGGTCGATGTCGTGCCAGGTTTTGTTGGCACCAACCACGGAATTCAATGCTTCGATGTCTTTGGAGTATGACATGGTCAATCCTTTCGATATGGAAATGGATACCGAAGCCGGCTCACCAGCTACCGATGGCGCGCATTCTAGGAG
>NZ_CAXPXK010000113.1:0-4233 GCF_964221125.1 Alloalcanivorax sp. | reverse complement strand
CCGTCCTTCTCGCGCAGGCGCTCCCAGGATTCGGGCACCGCCGGCGCCGCGTCGTGACGGCGCGATTCTACATAAATCCGCGCATCGGGTTTCAGCAGCCCGAGCGCCTCCAGCGCCTCGCAGGCCGGCGCCGCCAGACCCAGATCATAGGGTGGATCGATAAACACCAGATCGAAGCGCTCCTCGCAGCGCGCCAGCCACTTGAGCGCCTCGGCGCAATGAACGCGCACCCGCTCGCCGAACAGCGGCGTCAGCTGCCGGCTGAGGTCCGCGCAGCGGTCGCGCTTTTTCTCCACCAGCAGGGCCTGGCCGGCGCCACGGCTCAGCGCCTCGGCGCCCAGCGCGCCGGACCCGGCGAACAGGTCCAGCACCCGGGCGCCGGGCAGTTCCGCCTGCAGCCAGTTGAACAGGGTTTCGCGCATGCGATCCGACGACGGGCGCAGGTCACCGCGCTGGTCGACGAAATGCAGCCGGTGGCCGCGCCGTTCGCCGCCGATGATACGCACCTGCCCCTTGCTGGTTTTGCCTCTTGCCTTCATTGCCGGTCCGTTTGCGGCGCGCGGGGGCCGATGCTGACGATGGCCAGCCGGTCGGCGTCCAGCGCCCGCTGGAACGCCGCGCGGATCTCTTCCACGGTCACCGCCTCCACGCGCTGGTTAAAGCGCTGCAGGTAGTCCAGCGGCAAATCATAGAAGCCGATGGCGCCGAGCTGGCCGATGATATCGCTGTTGTCGGCGGTTTCCAGTGCCCGGCTGCCGAGAATGTTGGCCTTGGCGGCCTCCAGCTGCGCTTCGGTGGGGCCGTTTTCGATGAAGTCCCGCACGATGCCCATGGACAAAGCCAGCGCCTGGTCGGCGTTGTCGTTGGCGGTCTGCAATTGCAGGATGAAGGGGCCGCCGGCGGCCATCGGCTTGAAGAAGCTGGACACCCCGTAAACGTAGCCTTTCTCTTCCCGCACTTTCTGCGTCAGCAAGGACGCGAAGCCCCCGCCGCCGAGGATGTAATTGCCCACGTACAGCGGCACATGGTCGGGGTTGCCGCGCCAGGTGGCCTGGTTGCCGATCAGGATGTGGGTCTGGTTGGACGGGAAATCCACGTGTTCGGTGACACGCTCCTTGAGACGCTCGGCCCGGGCCAGCTCCGGGGCCGCGTCGCCGCGCGGCAGGGCCTCGCTGAGCTGTTCGGCGATCGCTTCCGCCTGCTCGCGGCTGACGTCACCGACCAGGGCGATGACGGCGTTGCCGGCGGCGTAATAGCGCTGATGGAACGCCACCAGATCGTCGCGCTCGATGCCGGGCAGGCGTTCCAGCGTGCCGGACTGCGGAGGGCCGTAAGGATGTTCGCCGAACAGGGTGCGCTGGAACGCCTTGTTGACCTGCGGCCCGGGCACCTGCTTCTCCATCTTCAGGCCCTGCAGGGCACTGGTGCGGATCCGCTCCAGGGCGTCCTGGGGAAAGGTGGGGGTGCCGATCACCCGCGCCAACAGGTCCACGGCGTCGTCACGCCAGCGCGGCCGCGACAGGGTGCGCAGGCTGATCACGCCCATGTCCTGGTAGCTGCCGGTGGAGAAGCGGGCGCCGCGATCCTCGAAACCACGGGCGATGTCGTCCACGCTCAGCCCTTCGGCGCCCTCGCCCAGCAGGGCGCTGGTGAGCGCGGCCACGCCGGGCTGGTCGCCGTCGCGGGCGCTGCCGGCGTCCATCACCAGGCGCACGTCGAGCATCGGCAGCGCCGGCGAGGGCACGAACATGACCTTGGCGCCCTGCTCGGTACGCCAGGACTGAATCTCCAGTTCCGGCGCCGCCGGCGTCGCCTGGCCGACCTGCTCGGCGGTGGTCGGGAAGCCGGCGCAGCCGGCCAGCAGCAGCGCCGCCACCCATACCGCCACTGGAGCGGACAAGCCTTTTATCGTCTGCATCATTCTTCGCCCTCCGGAATCACATGGGCCACGGCGCTGCGTTCCGCCACCAGCCACTTCCGTGCCGCTTGCTGAACCTGCTCGGGGGTCACCGCTTCCAGGTTGTCATCGAATTGCCCGGCCAGCCGCCAGTCCAGGCCCAGCACCGACAGGGTACCCAGCTCCATGGCCTGGCCCATCACCGAGTCGCGCTGGTAGATCTGCTCCGCCAGCACGCCGGCGCGCACCCGGTCCATTTCCGCCTCGCTGGGCGGCTGCTCGGCGATCTTTTCGATCTCCGCTTTGATCGCCGCCTCCAACTCGTCGAGGCTCACCGCCGGGTTGGGCGTGGCGGTGATGGTAAAGGTGCCGTTGCCGCGCTGCAGGCCGTCGTAGCCGGCCCCCAGGCCGGCGGCCAGGCGCTGGCCGCGCACCAGGTTGCTCTCCATGCGGGCGCTGGTGCCGCCGTCGAGCACCCCGCCCAACATGGTCAGGGCATAGAAGTCGTCCTGATGGTCGGCGGTGGTCAGCGACGGCACGTTATAACTCATATAGAGCGCCGGCACCCGCACCGGCAGCCGCAGGGTCATGCGCCGCTCGCCGGGGGGCGGGTTGAGCGTGGTCTCCGGGCGCGGCGGCGTTTCGCCGCGGGGCAGATCGGCGAAGAACTTTTCCACCAGCGGGCGTACCTGCTCCGGGGTCACGTCACCGGCGATCACCAGGGTGGCGTTGCCGGGCACGTAGAAGCGGTCATACCAGTCGCGGGCCTGCCGAGGCTGCAGCTGGGCCAGCTGGTCGCGCCAGCCGATGATCGGGTGGGCGTAGCCGGTGCCGGGCCGCGCCACCGCCTGGAATTTCTCCCAGGCCAGCGCCGTGGGCTTGTCGTCGGTGCGCTGGCGGCGCTCTTCCATCACCACCTGCAGCTCGCGGCGGAAGGATTCGTCGTCGATCTTCAGGTTTTTCAGGCGCTCCGCCTCCAGTTCCAGGGCCAGCGGCAGCCGCGACGCCTCGTACTGCTGGAAATAGGCGGTGAAGTCGTAGCTGGTGAAGGCGTTGTCGCTGCCGCCGAAGCGGGCCACGGTGCGCGAAAACTCGCCGGCGTCGAGCCGCTTGCTGCCCTTGAACATCATGTGCTCGAGCACATGGGCCAGGCCGGTTTCATAGGGCGCTTCGTCGATGCTGCCCGCCTTGAACCAGACCATGACGGTGATCACCGGCGCCCGGTGATCCTCGCGTACCAGCACGTCGAGGCCGTTATCGAGCTGGAACTCGTGGGTCGGCAGTTCGGCGCGGGCGGTGAGCGTGATCAGGCTCAACCCCAGGGCGATCAACAGTGGTTTCATCCGCAATCCTCTACGCTGTTTATGGCGGGCAGCAATGACAATGGTAGGATAGCCGCGCGCCCGTGATGAGCGGGCAAGGCATTTCCGGGCTCCCACCCTACCCCATCAGGCGGGCGGGTGGCTCCCAACCCGATGGATACGACTGACCATGAACGACGAAGTTTCACGCGACGACGATCGCGACCCGGCCGAGGACAGCGCCCGCACGCCCCGTGACGACGAACCGCGCGGCGGCGCCAGGAAGGCCGGCCTGTTCTCGCGCATGTTCGGCAAGCAGCCGCAACCGTCCGAGCCCGAGCCGGACAGCGCCGAGCCGGCGGAAGCCCCGGCACAGCCCGAGCGCCCGGCCAGCGAGCCGGTAGCCGCGCCCGAGGAGGCGCCCGCCGAATCCGACGGCGGTTTCTGGGCGCGCATGAAGCAGGGCATGAGCAAGACCAGCAAGAACCTGGGCAAGGGCCTGGCGGACCTGCTGGTGGGCGCCAAGGAGATCGACGACGAGATCTTCGAGGAAATCGAGACTCAGCTGCTGGTGGCGGACGTGGGCGTGGAAGCCACCGACACCATCATCGGCAACCTCACCGACCGGGTCGGCCGCCAGGAGCTGGTGCACGCGGACGCGCTCTACGAAGCGCTGCAGGAAGAGCTGCGCAACCTGCTGGTGCCGGTGGACCGGCCGCTGGAAATCGACACCTCCAAAAAGCCCTCTGTGATTCTGATGGTGGGCGTGAACGGGGTCGGCAAGACCACCACCATCGGCAAGCTGGCCTGCCGCTTCAAGGCCGAAGGCAAGAACGTGATGCTGGCCGCCGGCGACACCTTCCGGGCCGCCGCCGTAGAGCAACTGCAGGTGTGGGGCGAGCGCAACAGCATTCCGGTGGTCGCCCAGCACACCGGCTCGGATTCCGCCAGCGTGGTCTACGACGCGGTGCAGGCGGCCCAGTCCCGGGGCGCCGACGTGCTGATCGCGGACACCGCCGGCCGCCTGCACACCCG
>NZ_CAXPXK010000112.1:0-13719 GCF_964221125.1 Alloalcanivorax sp. | reverse complement strand
GGGCCTCGGTAATCAACCCGAGCTGTGTCACCCCGGCCCGTTGCAGCGAGGCCATGCCGGATACAACCATGCTGTACACCGCGTCTTCATCGGCACGAATAAAGACCTGCACGTTGGCCTCGCGGGCGACGATCGCCGATACATCCTCGACCATGGCGTCCACGTCCGCCGCGTTGCCGGTCTCCCCGCGGATGTCCAGCTCATCGCCCAGATTCCAGTAAAAGCTGCCGTCGTTTTTCACCGACAGTGTCAGAATCTTCTGTTCGTTTTCGCTGGGCAGCGCCTGCGCTTCCACCTTCGGCAATTCGATCTGGACGCCCTGGGTGAGCATGGGCGCGGTGACCATGAAGATCACCAGCAGCACCAGCATCACATCGATGTAAGGCACCACGTTCATATCGGCGTTCTGCTTGTGCTTGTTGGCGGGCGGCTTCATGGCGCGCTCCTCAGCCGCGCCCCCTCGCCCGGCTGGCGGCCCCCGTTTCTGGCGTACAGCAGGCGATGCAGACGCTGCTGCAATTCCGTACCAAAGGCGTAACTGGCGGCGACCAGTCGCTGCCCGCGGGCGGCCAGACGGTTATAGGCGATCACCGCGGGAATCGCCGCGAACAGGCCGATGGCGGTGGCGATCAGGGCCTCGGCGATGCCCGGCGCCACCGTCGACAGCGACGCCTGCTGCACCTGAGACAGGCCGATAAAGGAATTCATGATGCCCCAGACGGTGCCGAACAAGCCGACGTATGGGCTCACCGAGCCCACGGTGGCGAGAAACGAGAGGCCGGTTTCCAGCTCGGCCTCCTGTTCCGCGATCACCACCTGCATGACCCGTTCGACGCCCTCCTGCACCGAGGCCGGGCTGCTGTCCCAGTCGCCGTGGAGCAGTTCGTACTCGGCGTAACCGGCGTTGAACAGGGTCTGCACCGCCGCCTGGGGGTGCCGGGGCGACGGCATCGCCGTCATCGCTTTCAGGTCCGGTTCACTACGGAAGGTTTGCAGGAACTGTTTGAGGTGTTTTTCACCGCGGCGTAGCGCCAGATGGCGCAGCACGATCACACACCAGCTGGCCACCGAGGCCATCACCAGCAGCAGCATCACCGCCTTGACGACCAGGCTGGCCTCGCCGACCAGCCCCCAGAGGGTCATGTCATCCATGGTTGAATGCATAGCAAATACCTGTATCAAACGGTTGTGTCAGAAAGATGTCGCCCTACAGATCCAGGGCCTCGATCACGTCCGCGAAGGGCAGCAGCTTGTAGTTCTGGTTGCCTTCGGGCATGCGCTTGCGCCCGTCCTGCACCACCAGCAGACCGTCCGCGTAGGCGCCGCCCAGGTCGGCGGCACTGGCTTCCAGGCCGTCGGTTTCCGAGGCGCCGTCGATGCCCAGCCGCGCATTAAGGCCGATGCGGAACGCCCCACGGACCGCATAGGGTGGCGTCGCGTCGGTGATCACATAGGCGTTGTTGCCCTGGCTGGAAATCACCAGATAGGCGCGGTCGCCGCGACGCCATACCGCGAGGCCTTCGATATCGGCGTCCACCAGGTCGCCGTCCACCGCGATCACTTCCGTCAGCGCGGTGTCTTCCGCCGGGTCCAGCGGCAGGGTCCAGACCGCCGCGTTCTCCTCACCAACGAACAGGCGGCCGGCGGCATCGTCGGCCACGCAGCCTTCCGGCTGGCTGTCGACGTTGAAACGGCGCACCTCTTCGGCCTGCATCTCGCCGTGCGGTGCGCTCAGGCGGTACTGGATGAAGGTGCCGTCCTTGTCGTTGGGAATGGCATAGAACGCCTCACCCTGCTTCGCCATACAGAGGCCGTATATCTCGGTCATCGGCGTGGCGATATCGCCCAGGTTGGTGAGTTCGCCGCTGTCGCGGTCGATGGCGAAAATCTGCAGGCTGTTGCGGTCGCGGTTGCTGGCCACGGCGAGATCCACGGTGCGGTCGCCCAGGGCGAAACCGGTGCGCACATCCACGTTGTTCATGCGCCCCACCGGCAGGTACTGCACCTGCTTTCCGGACAGGTCGTAGCTGCCCAGGCCGCCCTGCTTGTCGGTGCCCAGCACGCGGCTGTCACCGGTCCGCTCGGGGTGCACCCAGATGGCCGGGTCGTCGGCGGCATCGCCCAGGCTGGGGACCGGATCGGTCTGCACCGAGGCGCGCAACCGGGGCAGCACTTCCGGCGCGTCCACGCTGTCCGGCTGCCACGCCAGGGTGGCCCGCGAAAGCCCCGCGTCGTCGCGTATCAACAGCGCCAGCGCGTCGCCCTGGCGGCGAACGTCCAGGCGCTCCGGTTCATCGAGGCTTGCTAACGGCAGGGCCGTGCCGGCCTCCCAGGACAGTTGGTTATCGGCAAGACGATACGGATAGCGGTGCAGGCGTGCCTCTTTCGGGTCCAGCACCAGCAGCGCACTGCCCGGCAGGACCGCCATCGCCGCCGCGGCCCCGGTGATGTCACCGAACGGCGCCTTGACGCTCACCGGCTCACGGCTGAGGCCGGCCTCCGGATGCGCCTGGTACGCCCACAGCCCGACGTTCTCTTCGTTCACGTAGAGACGCTCATGGACGTCATCGACCTGGCAGTATTCGCTTTGCGGCGGCAGGCTCAGGTTGCGGACCTTGCCGGGGTGCGCCACCAGGCGGCCGTTTTCGGCCACCAGCCATTGCTCGCCCAGACCTTCCTCGCCGACCACGAAAAGAAAGTCGTTGTCGCCGCTGTCGCGGTGCAGGCAAAGACCGTCGATCTTGAAATCCGGCTGCGGCAGATGATGCGTTTCCCAGCTCAGGTCCTCACCGTTGAAGCGCGCCAGCAGCGCCTGCTGATGGTCTTCATCCACCAGCGCCACCAGCAGGCCCTGCTCGTCGCCGCGGTGGTCCACGGCGCCGAACCCGCCGGGCAGATGCGCCAGGGTCTCGCCTTGCTCGCTGACCAGGAACAGCCCTTTCATCTCATCGGTCACCAGCATCTCGGCTTCCGGCAGGAACGCCAGAGACGGCAGCCACTGGGCGGCCTCCGGAGTGATATCGGCCTGCAGCGTAACCGGTTCGGTGATCACAACGTCATCGGTTTGATCCGCTTGACCGGTGGCTTGCTGTGCATTGCTGCCGCAACCGGCCAGCGGCAGGACCGCCAGCATCAGCAGCGAGGCGGGCTTGCCGCAAAGGGAGGAAACGGCATCGCGAATAGGTGCTTTGATCGACATAACAACTCTCTAAAACAGTTAAAAAACGCCTTTCCCCGCCCTGTGGGCGGGCGGGGAAAGGTGCCTGCAAAAATCAGAATCCGGTCCAGGTCAGCCCCAACTTGAACGTCGGGCCGTACTCTTCGTATTGCGCGTTGAACCGCTCCTTGCCGAGGTAGGCGTAAAAAACTTCGTCGGTGAGGTTGAGGGCGTCGAAGTTCACTTGAAGCTGGTCGGTCACGTAATACTTGGCGCTGAAGTCCAGATAGAAGGCGTCATCCACATAGCGGTCGCGTTCCGGCTCATCCAGGGAGCTGATCTCTTCCAGGTAGCTGGACTTGTAGTTGCCCGCCAAACGCAGGCTGACCAGCTCGTTCTCCCAGCCGACGGTGAGGTTGGCGACCGTATCGGAGTGCAGCGGCAGGTCGATGTCGCGGCTGCGGTAGTCGCCGCCGTTAAAGCCGTCGATGGTGGCTTCGGATTCGCTCAGCGTCAGGTTGGCGCCGGTGAGGAAGTTGCCGAACTTGCGCGAGAAGGCCAGCTCCAGGCCGTAGATGCTGGCGTCGTCACCGTTGGCGAAGGTCGCCGCTTCGTCATAGGCGGCCCAGTCGCCGGTGCCGGCCAGATCGGTGGCGTAGGTGTAGTTCTTGATGTCCTTGTAGAAGAGGTAAGCGGACATCAGGCCCAGACGCCCCATGTAGCGCTCGATCCCCAAATCCAGATTGCTGGATTCAAGCGGGTCCAGGTCCGGATTACCGAACTCGGCTTTCAGGTCGCCGTCGTCATCTTCCAGGTAGACATAGGGCGCCAGCTGTTCGAAGGACGGCCGCACCACGCTCTGGGTGAAGGCGGCGCGCACCAGGGTGTCGCTGTCCAGGCGGTAGCGGGCGTGCAGGCCAGGCAACAGATAGTCGTCGGTCTTATCGCTGCGGTTGGCGCTCCATTCGCCGCTGGCGTCGTCATAGCGCACGCCGTCGGCTTCGAAGGAGGTGCTTTCATAGCGCACGCCCGCCAGCAGGTACCAGTCGCCGAGGTCGACGCTGTTCATCACGTAGAGGGCGTTCGTGTCCTCGCGCATTTCGAAGTCTTCCAGGCGCGAATCGACTTCGTTACGGGCGCCGGCCATGCCGGCGATCGCCGCGCGGATGGCGCTGTTACTGACACCCGGCCCGAACGGCGCCAGCCCGTAATCCACATCATCGTAGTAATCTTCCAGATCGGTGCTGGCGAGATCGTCGGTGTCAAATTCCGACACCTCGACATCGTTGTCCTTCTCCCGGCGGCTGACCTTGGTGCCGAACTTGAGCTGTGAGGGATTGGCCCCCAGCAGGTAGTCCCGGGCGAAGTCGAGCTTGATGTTGGCCTCGGTGTCCGTGGTCAACTGGTCCTCGCGCTTTACCTCGTCCAGTTTGTAGGACCCGGCCTGGTAGTAGGCGTCCTCCATGGACGGGATCGGCTTGCGGCTGTCATTGAAAGAGCCGTTAAAGGGGCCGCCGACAAACAGCGCTTCCACTTCGTTGGGGGTGTCCTGGAAGGCGTGGCTGTAGCCCACCTGGCCGTTGAGCGTCCAGGTTTCCAGCAACTTCTCGCCGCCGAGCACCACGGAGTGGATCTCCTGGGTTTCGGTGCGATTCTTGAATTCCAGTTCCGCTTCGCCGGCGCCGCTCTCACCCACGCCCACAGCGGGATCGAACGCCACCAGGGAGTTATTGCCGTTCTCGGTGTCCTCAAAGCTGGAATACAGCGTGCGCAGATAGAAGGACGTCATGTCATCCGGCTTGAAATCGAAGTTCAGCCCCACCGCCTGGCGTTTGCGGGTCAGCTCCGCTTTACGCATCAGCACTTCTTCCAGCGTGCCGGCGCTGAGGTCGTCCCAGCCGCCATCGGTCTCCACGTTATCGGAACCGAAATCCCGGTCTTCCCAGCTGGCCGCAAGCGCCACACCGAAGTTGTCCGTGCCGTCACCGATGCTGAACTTGCGCGTCAGGGCACCGGACAGCTTGGGGCTGATCTCACCGGTGTTGTCGTCGTGGCTGCCGCTGACGGAAAAGGTGTTGAAGGCGTCTTCATGGTCGAACGCGGACAGGCTGCGCACTTCAATGGTGCCGCCCAGGGAGTTGGCGTCCATATCCGGCGTCAGGGTCTTCACCACCGACATGGACTGCACCAGCTCGGAGGGCAGCACATCCATGGCCACGGCGCGGGTATCGCCTTCCGGCGACGGCAACAGCGAGCCGTTGATGGACACCGCGTTCAAGCCGGCCCCCAGGCCGCGCACCGTCACGTAACGCCCTTCCCCCTGATCGCGCTCCACCGTGACACCCGGCACGCGCTGCAGCGCCTCGGCGGCGTTGGCGTCCGGCAACTGGACGACGCCGTCGGCGGACACCACGTTGGAGATGCTGTCGGAACGGCGCTGCTCCTTGAGCGCCTTGTCGAGTCTGGCCGCCTGACCAATCACGGTGACGTGTTCGGTATTACCTTGGACGGTGACTTCTTCGTCGGTCTGCCCGGCCGTATCGGCCTGCACGGAGCCGCACAGCAGACCGATGCTCAGCGCCAGCGTGCGGTAACGGAAAGTGGGTGTCGCCACGGTGATTCCCCCTCTGGTGGTGATGTGGTGTGGAGGGGACCGTAGAGTCCGAATATGTCAGTTCTGCGACACAGCTTTTCGATGCCTCTTTAAAATCAATGACTTACCGTTTTCCCGCCGGCCGGGTGATCCCATCGCACCCGTCCGTGAACCGGCGAAACCCCGCGAACCCCGGCGTTGCGAGCCCCGGCACGCTATTTCCAGCGCCTGGAGCACAAGCCGTATGAGCCGATTTGACCCCGCGGCCCATTCCCAGGCGTTTGCCTCCCAATAGAAACTGTCATCGCCCTGACATCACGGTGAGATATAACCGCCGCTAAACAAAGGAGGCTTCCGTGGCAAACATGACGGCGCTGCATCGCTGCTCCATCGCAACCATTATGGCCATCGGCCTGGGCATACTGATTCTTAATCTGACCGTCGGTTCGCTAAAGCCGGCGGCGGAAATCGCCTGGCTGGATATTGGCGGCGAAGGGGGCGCGGCGCTGCTGTCCTTGATGTGGACCTTCTTTATTTTCAACAGCCGTCCGACCGGGTGGGTGACGCGCCTGCTGAGCAGCGGGCTGGCGTTTATCTTCTTCTCCTACTGGCAGGATGTGCTGGATGAATTCATCCAGCTTCCCGCCAGCGTCAACTGGGACCACTGGCTTGAATCCGGCACCATGCCGGTGGGCATGATCCTGCTGACCCTGGGCATCTATCACTGGCACCGGGAGCAGCAGGCGATCAACCGGCAGTTGCTCAAGCGCGAACGTATTTTTCGGGAACACCGCAGCTTTGACGCCCTGACGCCACTCAGCGGCGCCGGCTATCTGCGCGAACAGCTCAGCCGGGAACTTCAGCATCCGGGCCGTCCGGTGGCGCTGATCATGCTGGATCTGCATTGCTTCGATCACAGCCGCCGCCTGCTCGGCGGCGCCGACAGTGACCGGCTGCTCCGCGAGCTGGGCGAAGTACTGGTACTGAACCTGCGCCAGAAGGATCTGCTTTGCCGCTATGCCGGCGACCGCTTTGCCGTGGTATTACCCGCCACCGAATACGGCGCCGCCGAAAACCTGCGCCGGGAACTGGACCAGGCCGCCAACAGCTTCGCCTTCAAGACACGGCGCGGCGAGACCCATGCGCCGACCGTGCATACCGGGCTGGCGGTGTCGAAAGACGACGATGCGCAAACGCTGATCGACCGCGCCAACCAGCAGCTGCTGACCACCCGCCCGGATCAGCCCAGGGTCGCCTGATGAAGGGCTACCTTGCGGATCAGCCCTTCATCCCCGCCCATCACCAGCCCGCGGAGCTGATTGATCTGATCCAGGATCAAGGCATTGATCTGAACCGCTTGCTGCGACATACCGGCCTGTTTCATGAGCAGATTCTCAG
Organism: Alloalcanivorax sp.; assembly: GCF_964221125.1. Classification (NCBI taxonomy): domain Bacteria; kingdom Pseudomonadati; phylum Pseudomonadota; class Gammaproteobacteria; order Oceanospirillales; family Alcanivoracaceae; genus Alloalcanivorax; species Alloalcanivorax sp. The sequence goes on along the minus strand of NZ_CAXPXK010000112.1, from coordinate 6,571 downwards.
CGGCGAGGCCTGTTTCAGCCCGCGCACCTGGTTGCAGTTGATCCACAACGCCCGGCGCCTGCAACCGGATCCGGAGCTGAGCTTTCGCTATGGTCAGCGGCTTTTCCCCGGCCATTACGGCAGCGTCAGTGCCCTGCTGGCCAACGCCGGCAACCTGGGCGAAGCGCTTCAGGTGTTCCGCGATTTCAGCCGCCTGATCCTGCCGCTGCTGGGCGTGCGCCTCACCGTCACCGACAAGCATGTCTGCCTGCACTGGCTGCCGAGCACCGGGTACCGGTCGGAACATCGCTTCGTGGTGGAAGCCGCCATGACCGCGCTGGCCTCGGTCACCCGCTGGCTGAGCGAGACGCGACTGCCCTGGGCGTTTCAGTTCAGTTATCCGCAACCCGGACATCCGGAACACTACGAGGTGTATCTGGGCGGGCCGCTGCACTTCGATGCCCACATCGACGCCATGATACTGCCGCGCCAGTACCTGGAAAGACCCTGGCCGCAGGCGTCTTCGACCATCCGCCTGCCCGCCCTGCGGCAATGTCGGCAGCAACTGGAGGGCGGCAGTGGCGACAGCCTGCGCCTTTGTCTCTATCGCCATCTGCAGAAGAACCTGGCCGACGCGCCGTCGCTGCCGCGCGTCGCCGATCTGCTGCGGTGCAGCCCGGCCACCCTCAAGCGACGGCTCAAAGACGAAGGCTGTCATTTCCAGCAACTCCTGGACGAGGTGCGCCTGCATCAGGCGATTCACTGGTTTCAATTCGAAGGCTACAGCACGGAGCAGGTCGCCAAGGGGCTGAACTTCAACGACAACACCAACTTCCGCCGTTCATTCAAGCGGTGGGCGGGCGTCACGCCGGCCATGTGTTTAAAGCAACTGGTGGTGGGCGACTAGCGCTTACCCCGGCCCGGCCCTCTCTTTTCCCTGTGCTAAGCTCGACAGCAGTGAACCTGAGGGGAGAACAGCCGTGGCGGGACGTCCATGGATTCGCTGATTTCAGCGGCGGCGCGGGCCCTGGCCGGCGGTGATCCGTTGCGGGCGCTGAACCATGTCTCGCTGCGCGACGATGCGCCGGCGCTGGCGTTGCGCGGCATCGCCATGGCGCAGCTCGGCGACCTGGCCCGCGCCCGAGCCCTGTTGCGGCGAGCGTCGCGGGCCTTCACTACAAGGGAAACGGTGGCGCGCGCCCGCTGCGTGGTGGCCGAAGCGGAGGTGGCGCTGGCCGCCCGCGACCTGCACGCCTCCTCCAAGGCGCTGGACGCGGCCCGGGAGACCCTGCACCGCCACGGCGATACCGTGAACGCCGCCCACGCTCGCTACCTGGCGATTCACCGTCTGTTGCTGATCGGCCGGCTCGACGACGCCGAGCAACAGCTCAACGCCCTCAATACCGACGTCCTGCCCCCGGCCTTGCTGGCCACCCACCAGCTGGCCGTCGCCGGTATCGCCCTGCGCCGACTCGATACCGGCACCGCACGCACCGCCCTGGGCCACGCCGGTCAAGCGGCGCGACGCTCCGGCATCGCCGCGCTGATCAACGAAGTGGACAAGGCCGCCCGGGTGCTGCAGGCGCCGGCCGCCCGGCTGGTAACGCACGACGAAGATCGACCGGTGCGGCTTGATGAAGTGGAAGCGCTGTTCGCCTCCCCCACCCTGGTGGTGGACGCCTGCCGCTACAGCGTGCACCAGGCCAGCGCCGTGATCGAACTGGCGACACGGCCGGTGCTGTTCACCCTGGCGCGCACGCTGGCCGAAGCCTGGCCCGGCGACGCCCGCCGCGACACCTTGATCGAGCGCGCCTTCCGCCTGCGCCAGGTGGAGGAATCCCATCGCGCCCGGCTGCGCGTGGAAATCGGACGGCTGCGCAAAGCACTACGGCCCCTCGCGCGGCTGCACGCCACCCGCCACGGCTTCAAGCTGGAGCCGCTGACCGGCGACGTGGCGGTGCTGGCCCGACCGGTGGAAGACAAGCACGCACCGATACTGGCGTTTCTTTCCGACGGCGAAGCCTGGTCCAGCTCCGCCCTGGCACTGGCGCTGGGCACCAGCCAGCGCACCGTGCAACGGGCGCTGGACACCCTGGCGAACGCCGGCAAAGTGGAAGCCATCGGGCAAAGCCGCGCGCGCCGCTGGGTGGCCTCGCCGGTGCTCGGATTCACGACAACCTTGTTACTCACCGCGCCACTGCCCGGCGGCTAGGATGGCCAGAACCTACAAGGAGGGCATCACCATGAAACAATCACAAGCACGAATCATTCGCGAGTACGGCCCCTTCCCCGGCGCATCAACCGTCGGCGGCGTGGAATACGACGGCCGTTACGTGTGGCTGGCCACCGGCGACAAACTCCAGGCCCTGGACCCGGCCAGCGGTGAAATACAAAAAACACTGGACGTGGCGGCGGACGCCGGCACCGCCTTCGACGGCACCCACCTCTACCAGATCGCCGAAAAGCGGATTCAAAAGATCGACCCGAACACCGGTGAGATTATCGCCACCGTGCCCGCCCCCGGCGACGGCGAGGATTCCGGCATGGCCTGGGCGGAAGGTTCCCTTTGGGTCGGCCAGTACCGGAAACGAAAGATCCATCAAGTGGATCCGCAAACCGGGGCGGTACTGCGCACTCTGGAATCCGACCGCTTCGTCACCGGCGTCACCTGGATCAACGACGAACTCTGGCACGGCACCTGGGAAGGCGACGACGCCGACCTGCGGCACATTGATTCGGAAACCGGTGACGTGCTCGAGCGCATCGACCTGCCCGAAGGCGTTCATGTGTCCGGGCTGACCTACGACGGCAACGGCAGCTTCTACTGCGGCGGCGGGCCCAGTGGCAAGGTCCGCGCGGTCAGCCGGCCCGAGTAATAGCCGACCGGGGGGCGCTAAGCCCCCCACTCCACCTCACGCAGCGTCTGAATGACTTCATACATGTAATAGGCCGGCTCTTCCGGGTACCCCATCTCGCGAATGGCGTCATTATTCCGGGACACCTCATCGAGAAACGCCTGGCACCGCGCCTCATCTTCAAACCCGCAGAGCACGACGGTCTCGATCCGGGACGCGGTTGGAAGCCAGAACAGGGAGCGGCGAATCACGGCGGGGTGCGCCGGATGCGACGGCGGTGTGAAAGCCCACAGCCAGCGATCTTCCTCGGTCATCTTCACCGCCACCAGCCAGCCATTGGCATCGTAGCGCTGAAAACCCTCATCGTTCCTGGTCAGGCGCCTGAGGCACTCGACGCCACACGCCTCCAGGGCAACGCTATCCGCGAGTTGGAACGATTCGATGTTCGCCGATTGCGAGGTGCAGCCCGACAGTAGCGCGGCCAGCGCCAGATATTTCCATTGGCCCATGTATTTCTTCCTTGAAGTCTTTGCCTTAACGGACGCGCAGCAGATCGTCGTAGCCCGGCGCCATCTGGCCGAACAGGCCTCTCAGCCGAACGGCCGCACGCCGATCAGCGCGCCATGCAACCAGAACGCGAACAGCGCCCAGGCCACCACGCCCACCACCACGGTGATAATGTCGCCCTTGAGGGTACCGGGCGCGTAGGTTACGCCCTGGGCACGGTCACGCCGACGCAGCCGGGCGAACGCCACGATCGCCCACACCAGGAAGGCGCCGAACAACACCACGTCGTGCAGCAAGCCAATGGCCAGCAAGTGGCCGAACGCCCACACCTTGGTGCCCACCACCATGGGATGGCCGATTCGGGCACGGAGACGGTTGCCGGGCACGTAGGCCGCGGCCAACAAGATGAAGGCGACAAGCATGAACAACGCGTTGAGATGGCCCAGCCAGGCCGGCGGTGCGTACAACACGACCGGGTCCAACCGGGCCTGCTGGAAGCCCAGCACGATCAGCACGAAACCGGCCAGGGCGATCAGACTGTAGAGCCCTTTCCAGGGCAGCAGGCCCATACTGTCCACACGGCGCTGCCGCCATTCCGGCGCGAAGCCCACGCAGTGAATACCCAGGAAAATCAGCAAACCGAGAATCAGCATTATCATTGTTGTGTGTCTCCGTGCGCGAAAGGGGTGGCCCTATAGTGCCGCAATCCGGATGGCGGGAACATGACCCGCGGCGGTTACGCCTCGGCCTCGGGCGCGCTCAGGGCCTTGCTGTAGAACCCGGACGGATCGAAACAGCAGACCCGCTTTTCGCCGGACGCCAGCTTGTCCAAGGCGTCGTTGATCCGCTTGGCGCGGGTCTTTGCCTGCTTGGCGGTGACCACCCAGTGAACCCAGTCCACCCGCGCCAGGGTGGTGGTGGCTTCCCAGGTGGCAAGGGCATCGGGCGACGCCTGCAACGCTTGCCGCAGATCTTCAGGCACCTCCGGTTCCGGCTCCCGCGCCACGGGCGTGATCCCGAACTCGGCAACGTCGCCCGGCGCGGTGTGGGACGCGGCCATCAAGGCCTTGTCGATGCGCAACCAATGGCTCTTCCGGCCGTCCGGCTCCAGCAACAGAGCATTAAAGGGCTGGCCGTTGAGGGTGCCGTCCACGGAAGTGCGGCCGCGCCGGGGCAGCTTGGCACTGGCGTCCTTGGGGAGCACCACGAAGGCCCACTCTTCGCCGTCACCCGGCTTTTTCGGGCGGAGCAATCGCGCGCTGAATTGGGAGCGGGTGTCTTTGTTCGCCATCGTCCATTACAGCCTTTCGATCTGGAGGGATGCTTCGAAGCGTGCCAGAACCGCGTTCGCTGTCAACCGGCCGGCAAGCGCACCAAGACGCTAGTGCCGGGCCGGCTTTCTATGCTTTCCTGGTGATTCATGACAGGAGCAAACATGGCCCGCGATATTCTGGTTCTGGGCGCCGGCATGGTCGGCGTCTCCACCGCCTGGCACCTGCTGCAACGCGGCCACCGGGTCACCCTGGTGGACCGCAACGCACCGGGGCGCGAGACCTCGTTCGGCAACGCCGGCATTATCCAGCGCGAGGCCGTGCGGCCCTACCGCTTCCCCCGCGACCTGGCCACCCTCACCCGGGTGCTGCCCAACCGGCAGGTGGCTATCCGCTACCAGCCGTCCGGCATGGCCCGGGCTGCCCTGCCCCTGTTCCAGTACTGGCGGAATTCGGCGCCGCAACGCTACGCGCGCATCGTCCCCGAATACGCGGCGCTGATCACCCGGGCGCGGGATGCCCACGCGGAGATGATCGACGCTGCCAGCGCCGAAGACTTGATTCGTCAGGAAGGCTACCTGGAAGTGTTCCGCACCGCCGAAGCGTTCGACGCGGAATGTCGGCAGGCGGAACAGGACGCCGCCGAATACGATGTCACCCATGAGGTCCTGGACAGCGCCACGCTTTCCAAACTGGAACCGGACCTGGCGCCCGGCCTCGCCGGCGCCATCCACTGGACCCAGCCCTGGACCGCCACCGACCCCGGCGCCCTGGTGGCCGCCTACGCCGACCACTTCCAGCAACAAGGCGGATGCTTCGTCCAGGCGCCACTGGAAACGCTGTCGCGCCACGGCAACGGCTGGCAGGCCGTGGTCGGCGGGGAGACGTTCGCCGCCGAGCAAGTGGTGCTGGCCCTCGGCCCCTGGTCCGCGCAATGGCTCGACCAACAGGGCCTGCACGTGCCGCTGTTCGTGAAACGCGGCTACCACATGCACTACGGCGCCCGCGACAACGCCCGCCTGCGCCACTGGCTGATGGACTCCGAAACCGGCTACCTGCTCGCCCCCATGCGCGCCGGCATCCGCCTTACCACCGGCGCTGAACTCGCCCGCCACGACGCCCAGCCCCACTACCAGCAACTGGCCGCCGCCGAAGCCGTCGCCCGGACGCTTTTCCCCCTGGGCGACCGGCTCGATCCACAGCCCTGGATGGGCGCCCGCCCCTGCACCCCGGACATGAAACCCGTGATCGGCCCGGCCCCCGGCCTGCCCGGACTGTGGCTGGCCTTCGGCCACGGCCACCAGGGCTTCACCATGGGGCCGATTACCGGCAAGTTGCTCGGGCAGATGATGGATGGGGAGCCGACTGAGGTGGCCATGGCGCCCTATCGGGCGGATCGGTTTTAGCGGCTGCCCCACCACCTCCTGCCCGAGGTCGGAGACCAGCTCCTGGCGCGTTAGCGTCTGCCCCAGCACTTCGACAGCCTGCTCCAACTCGGACAGGCCCTGCCGGGCCAGGCGGTGCTCATTGAGGCTGTAGCCGCGGGTCAGGTGGTGGCGCAGGACCGTGGTGGCCCATTGGCGGAAGCGAGTGGCACGGTGGGAGTTCACCCGGTAGCCGACCGAAATGATCGCATCCAGATTGAAATGCTCTACCTGATAGGTTTTGCCGTCAGCCGCAGTTGTTGCATTTTTTGCAACAACTGATTCCCGCTCCAGCTCGAAGTCTCTGAAAATATTACGTAGATGCCTGGATATGACGGACTTGTCCCGACCAAACAACTCGGCAAGCTGCGACAATGTCAGCCAGACGGTCTCACCCTCCAGCCGTACTTCAACCTTCTGGGCGTCTTCCTCGAAAATCACGATCTCGCTCATGCCGGCTCCGTTCACAGGGAATGAGCCGGCATGCTCGCTCTGTACCCCCGGTGGGACAGTCAGCGAGAACGGAAGATCGTGT
>NZ_CAXPXK010000111.1:0-54503 GCF_964221125.1 Alloalcanivorax sp. | reverse complement strand
GCCTGCGCACTTAAATCATGCTCAGCTCGAAACAAATTCAACTAGGTTGACTTGTTCAAAGCCGATATCTTTTTGAGATACCTACTCCAAACAGGTCCCACACGTTTGCTTGCCTGATTGTTAAAGAACGTTGGAAGCGGTTCGTTTCGCTTCCCGACTGGCCTTTGGCGTTTCGCCGTGTGCCGTCGTTGTGGGGGCGCATTCTAGAGATTTGCGGTGACCCGTCAACACTTTTTTCATGAGTTCTTTATCAAACGGTCACCTTTTGAGCGGACACTGGTTGCCTCCGCGAGAGCGGCAACAATAAACCCATTAAAAACAAAGACTTGCAAGCCCTGATCAAGAACCGATCAAGGACAAAAAGAATCGGCCGGAGGCGCACTCCGGAGACAAGAAAGGCGCCTCGCGGCGCCTTTCTCTGTTCACGCTTGCGGCGTGCCCTTGCGTATCCGCCAGAGGCTCAGCAACAGCCCCACGGCGACATAGATCACCGCCACGGTAAGAAGCACCAGCGGCGGGTCCAGGAAAACGATAGCGAACGCCACGATCACCCCGAGCAGCACCTTGAACGGCACACGCCCGATATGAAACTCCTTGAACGAGTGGTAGCGCACCGAGGACACCATCAGCAGGCCGGCACCGGCCACCACCAGGGCCACCAGCCAGGAGACCTCGTTGCCGTCGATGCCGCGGCTGGCCCCCAGCCATACCATGGTGGCCACCAGGCCGGCGCCGGTGGGGCTGGGCAGGCCGATAAAGAAGCGCTTGTCGGTGCTTTCCGCCTGCACGTTGAAGCGCGCCAGACGCAGAGCGGCACAGGCGAGATAGATGAAGGCGGCCATCCAGCCGAACTTGCCGAGCTCGGTGAGCGCCCAGGAGTAGGCCACCAGCCCCGGCGCCACGCCGAAGGCGACACAGTCGGAGAGCGAATCGTACTCCGCGCCGAACTTGCTCTGGGTGTTGGTAAGGCGGGCGACGCCACCGTCCAGGCCGTCCAGGATGCCGGCGACGATAATCCCCACCGCCGCCGCTTCGAACAGGCCGTTCATCGCCGCCACGATGGCGTAGAAGCCGGCGAACAGGGCGCCGGTGGTGAACAGGTTGGGCAGCAAATACACCCCCTTATGCCGGGCACCGGTGCGGTGCTCCGCCTCCACCACTTCGAAGGGGTCGCTCTGGGGTTGCTCGTTCTGGTCTTGCTGCTGGGTCATGGTGTCTCGCCGCTCGGTGTGGCATCAGGACGGCTAGTCTAACCCACTGGCGCCCAACAAAAAACGCGCCCCGGAGGGCGCGTTTTTCGATGCCGCGGACTGAATCAGCGGCCTACACAAGCGACCTCAGTCGCGGATCATCAGTTCTTGCTCTTGTCGACGATCTGGTTGGCCTTGATCCAGGGCATCATGCCACGCAGCTTCTCACCGACCTGCTCGATGGGGTGCTCGGCGTTGAGCCGACGGCGGGCGGTCATGCTCGGGTAGTTGGAGTTACCCTCGTTGATGAACATCTTCGCGTACTCGCCGGTCTGGATGCGCTTGAGCGCGTTGCGCATGGCCGCGCGGGACTCGTCGTTGATCACTTCCGGGCCGGTCACGTATTCACCGTACTCGGCGTTGTTGGAAATGGAGTAGTTCATGTTGGCGATGCCGCCTTCGTACATCAGGTCGACGATCAGCTTGAGCTCGTGCAGACACTCGAAGTAGGCCATTTCCGGCGCATAGCCCGCGTCGGTCAGGGTTTCGAACGCGGCCTTCACCAGCTCCACGGTGCCGCCGCACAGCACGGCCTGCTCACCGAACAGGTCGGTTTCGGTCTCGTCCTTGAAGGTGGTTTCGATGATACCGGTGCGGCCGCCGCCGATGCCGCAGGCGTAGGACAGCGCGAGATCCTTGGCCTGGCCGGAGGCGTCCTGGAAGATCGCCACCAGGTCGGGAATGCCGCCGCCCTTGGTGAACTCGGTGCGCACCGTGTGGCCCGGCGCCTTGGGCGCGATCATGATCACGTCCAGGTCCTGGCGCGGCACGATCTGGTTGTAGTGGATGCAGAAGCCGTGGGCGAACGCCAGGGTGGCGCCTTTCTTCAGGTTGGGCTCGATCTCGTTCTGGTAGATGGCGGCCTGATACTCGTCCGGGGCCAGCACCATCACCACGTCAGCGGCTTTCACTGCTTCCGGCACGCCCTGCACAGTAAGGCCGGCGGCCTCGGCCTTGGCCGCGGAGCTGGAACCCTCGCGCAGCGCCACCACGACGTCCACACCGGACTCTTTCAGGTTGTTGGCGTGGGCGTGGCCCTGGGAGCCGTAGCCGATAATGGCCACTTTCTTACCCTGGATGATGGAAAGGTCGCAGTCTTTGTCGTAGTACACTTGCATGGTTGTATCCCAATGACGGTTAACGAATGGTCGATACCATAGGTCATACCCGGTATTGCGTAAAATGATATATTCGCAACACAGTATGCCGACTATTGAAATACCGGATTGGAAGACGCCCGCATGGATACCCGCCCGCTTCGCCTGTTTCTGGCGCTCGCCGACACCCTGCATTTCGGCCGCGCCGGCGACCGCTGCCATATGAGCCCCTCGGCGGTGAGCCGCACCATCCGGCACCTGGAGGAAGAGCTGGGCGTGACCCTGTTCCGGCGCGACAACCGCAGTGTCAGCCTCACCCCGGAAGGCCGGCGTTTCCAGCAATACGCCCGCGAAGCCCTGGCCCAGTGGGACAGCCTGCGGCATTCCATGCAGGAGAGCAGCCGGGTACTGCAGGGGGAACTGAGCCTGTACTGCTCGGTGACCGCCAGCTACAGCTTTCTCTATGACATTCTCAGCCACTTCCGCAACGACTACCCCGGCATCGAGATCAAGCTGCATACCGGCGACCCGGCCCAGGCGGTGGAACGGGTCACCACCGGGCGGGAAGACATCGCCATCGGCGCCCGCCCGGACACCCTGCCCCGAGGTGTGGCGTTCCGGCCGATACTGCGCTCACCGCTGCTGTTCATCGCCCCCGCCGACCAGCCCGACCTGGCCACCGCCCTGAACGGCCCCGCCCGGGCCGACGCCTGGCGCGACGTGCCGATGATTCTTTCCGAGGAAGGCCTCTCCCGGCAGCGCCTGGACCAGTGGTTCCGGGCCCTGGGGGTCACGCCACGCATCTACGCCCAGGTGAGCGGCAACGAGGCGATCGTCAGCATGGTGAGCCTGGGCTTCGGGGTCGGCGTGGCGCCGCGCATCGTGCTGGAGAACAGCCCGCTGGCCGAACGCACCCGCCCTTTACAGGTCGAGCCGGCCCTGGAGGACTACGAAGTAGGCCTGTTCACCCTGGAAAAACGCCTCACCGACCCGGTGATCCAGGCGTTCTGGTCGCAGCTGCGGTGACTCAGCGGACCATCGCACTCCCTATAGAGGCGTAGTCACCGCCTGCCACTGCCGCAGCTTCACCGGATAGGAAATCGACGCGTTCGCCGGGCTGGTGGACGGCAGGCGAACGGTAGGGATCGCGGCAAGACCGTCGGGCAGAGCCGGACCCACATGACGACGCCAGACGCTCTCCGCCTTGGCACCGTTGAAAAAGATCACGCCAACGCGCGGATGGGCCCGCAGAAAGCCCTCGAAATCCTGAGCGATGACGGACCCTTCAACAATGTCCGAGTCGAGACTGCTCGAACGGGTGCAGGTTCGCAGCACGTCCCACAGCGCCACGCCCTGCTCCGCCAGCAGCCGGCAACGTTCCACGTAAGGGAGATCGGCAGGAATGTCGAAAAGGGTTTCGATGATTGGCCAGAACAGGTTGCGCGGGTGCGCGTAATACTGGTTTGCCGCCAGTGACGCCTTGCCCGGCATGGAGCCTAGAATCAGCCGGTCAGCCGCCGGCTCGGACACCGCAGGAAAACTATGGATATAGGACATATCTGGCCATCGTGTGCGCGGGGAACCTGTCTACGAAGCCAGAGTTTTGTGGGAGCTTGCCCTGCAAGCGAAAGGCCGGTTTTCACCGGCCGGCGGGATACCAGAGACGCTGTCGGAACTGTCTTTAGAGGGGTCTCTGGAATCCTGCCGGCAAGCGAAGCTTGCCTTTCGCGGGCAGGGCCCGCTCCCACAAGGCGGCTCAGAGGCTGAGGACTTTCTCGCCCCGTGAGATACCGGAGACGCCGGAGCGCACCACTTCCAGCACCTGCGCTTCGCCGACGGCGTTGATGAACGCCTCCAGCTTGTCGGTGGTGCCGGTGAGCTGCACCGTGTAGACGGTGCTGGTGACGTCCACGATCTGGCCCCGGAAGATGTCCACGGTGCGTTTGACCTCGGCGCGCTGGGCGCCGGTGGCCTTCACCTTCATGAGCATGATCTCGCGCTCAATGTGGGCACCCTCGGTGAGATCCACCAGCTTGACCACCTCGATGAGCTTGTTGAGGTGCTTGGTGATCTGCTCGATCTTCTTGTCGTCACCGGTGGTGGTCATGGTCAGCCGGGACAGGGTGTCGTCCTCGGTGGGCGCCACCGTCAGGGTCTCGATGTTGTAGCCGCGCTGGGAGAACAGCCCCACCACCCGGGACAGCGCACCCGGCTCGTTTTCCATCAGAATCGAAATAATGCGTCTCATCAGGTGCGCTCCGTCTTGCTCAGCCACATGTCCCGCATGGTGCCGTCAGCGATATGCATGGGGTAAACGTGCTCCGTGGAGTCCACGTAAATGTCCATGAATACCAGGCGGTCCTTGAGCGCGAAGGCTTCTTCCATGGCCGGCTGCAGGTCTTCGAACTTTTCCACCAACATGCCCACGTGCCCGTAGGATTCCGCCAGCTTGACGAAGTCCGGCAGGGATTCCATGTACGACTGGCTGTGACGGCCGCCGTATTGCATGTCCTGCCACTGACGCACCATGCCCAGGGCCTGGTTGTTGATGTTGATGATCTTGATCGGCAGACCGTACTGCAGACAGGTGGAGAGCTCCTGAATGTTCATCTGGATCGAGCCCTCGCCGGTGACACAGGCCACCACGCCGTCCGGATAGGCGAACTGCACGCCCATCGCCGCCGGCAGGCCGAAGCCCATGGTGCCCAGGCCGCCCGAGTTGATCCACTGACGCGGCCGGTCATAGAGGTAGTACTGGGCGGCGAACATCTGGTGCTGGCCCACGTCGGAGGTGACGAACGCCTCGCCGTTGGTGGCCTTGTAGAGCGCCTGCACCACCTGCTGCGGCTTCATCGGGCCGTTTTCGTTGACCTCGTAACGCAGCCCGTGCACCTGGCGCCAGCCGTCGATTTCCTGCCACCAGCGCTCCACGCTTTTGTGGTCCGGGCCGCTGTCATGCTCGTCGATCATGGTGAGCATTTCTTCCAGCACCTGCTTCACCGGCCCGACGATGGGAATGTGGGCGGTGACGTTCTTGGAGATGCTGGCCGGGTCGATATCGATATGGATGATCTTGGCGCCCGGGCAGAACTTCTTGGCGTCGTTGGTGACCCGGTCGTCCAGGCGCGCGCCGGCGGCCAGAATCACGTCGGCGTTGTGCATCGACATGTTGGCTTCGTAGGTGCCGTGCATGCCCAGCATGCCGAGAAACTGCTTGTCGGTACCCGGATAGGCGCCCAGCCCCATCAGCGTGTTGGTGACCGGATAGTTGAGCTTGCGCGCCACCGCGGTGAGCGCGTCGCTGGCGTCACCCTGAACCACGCCGCCACCGGAGTAGATCACCGGCCGCTTGGCCTTGAGCAGCTCGTCCACCGCTTTGCGGATCTGCCCGGAGTGCCCCCGGGAGACCGGCATGTAGGAGCGCATCTTGACCTTCTTGGGGTACTCGTACGGGAAGGTCTTGTTGGGCGCCGTGTGGTCCTTGGGAATATCGATGAGAACCGGGCCGGGACGGCCGGTGCTGGCGATATAGAAGGCCTTCTTGACCATCTCCGGGATCTCACTCGGGTCGCGGACCATGAAGCTGTGCTTCACGATCGGCCGCGACAGACCGATCATGTCGGTCTCCTGGAAGGCGTCGTCGCCGATCCAGTCGGAGCGCACCTGCCCGGACAGCACCACCATGGGAATCGAATCCATGAAGGCGGTGGCGATGCCGGTGATGGCATTGGTCGCGCCGGGGCCGGAGGTCACCAGCACCACGCCGGGCTTGCCGGTAGAGCGGGCATAGCCGTCCGCGGCATGCGTGGCGGCCTGCTCGTGGCGCACCAGAATGTGATTGACTTTGTCCTGCTGGAACAACGCGTCATAGATGTGCAGTACCGCGCCCCCGGGATACCCGAAGATGTACTCCACTCCCTCGTCTTGCAGAGCGCGAACCACCATTTCCGCGCCAGATAACATTTCCACGATTGCTACCTCGAAATTAAAAATAGCGTTCACCCCGCCGAAAACCGGCGGAACGGGAGGGTGTTGCGTTTACCTGTGGGACGGACGCCGTATTTAGGCATCCCGAAGTCCGCGTGGAGGTGGCCAACGGCGAACACAGGTTGGGAAGCTCGGAGGGGGCACATACCCGCGCCGGAATCCTCCAGAGGCTTCACCAGCGGGACATGCTTGCAGTGATGCTGCGTTAGGACGTCGCGGTAACGGCGCCCCGGGTCCCGGCCACACAGGTGCCGGTAAGCGCCTGCGGGTTCCGATCTCCGGAAAGTATTGCAATATTGTCAGAAATGCGGGCGCTTTCAAACCCCTGGCGGGCCCTTTCTTACACAATAGGGACGCTTAGGGGCACTTGCACAGCGGGGACCGTCGCGGGCATTCTGATTCGCCGACCAAGGGGGCAAACAATGATCCGAACCAGCATCGCCAGAACACTCACCCCACTGCTGGCGCTCGCCCTGCTGGGCAGCGCCGCACCCGCCATGGCGGATAAGTACTACAAATGGGTGGACGACAACGGAGTCACGCACTACGGCACCGCGCCGCCGGAGGACGGCGGCTCGGAAGCGGTGCGCACCTACGGGCCCAGCTCCGATCAGGGCAAGGAGATCAAGGCGTTGCAGGAGCAGCGCGAAGCCGCCGCCCGCGCCCGTGAACAGGCGGAAGAGCAGGCCCGCGAGGCCGAGCGCGCCGCCGAGGAGCCGGAGGCCGTCGCCAAGGAGCGCTGCGAAGAGCACCGCGCCAACCTGGAGATCCTTGAGAACAAGCCGGTGGTGCGGGTGGAAAACCCGCAGACCGGAGAAATGGAAGTGATTGACCAGGCGCGCCGCGACGAGATGATCGAAACCACCCGCGCGGCGCTCAAGGGCTGCTGATCAGCCTTTTCGGAACACCATCTCGCTGCCGGCGACATCCACCTCGATGGTGTCGCCGGGTCCGAACTCACCCTTGAGCAAGGCCTGGGCAAGCGGGTTTTCCAGCTGCTGCTGGATCGCCCTTTTCAGCGGCCGGGCGCCGTACACCGGATCGAAACCGGCCTCCACCAGCTTTTCCAGCGCCTTGTCCGACAGCCGCAGACCCATGTCGCGCTCCACCAGCCGCTGACGCAGATAGTCGAGCTGGATCGCGGCGATGCCTTTGAGCTGACCCCGGGCCAGAGGGTGGAACACCACCGTCTCGTCCACCCGGTTGATGAACTCGGGCCGGAAATGCTGGCCGACCACTTCCATCACCGCGCCCTTCATGGCGTCGTAGTCGCCGTCCCCGGCCATACGCTGGATCAGGTCGGAGCCCAGATTGGAGGTCATCACCACCACTGTGTTGCGGAAATCCACGGTGCGGCCCTGGCCATCCGTAAGGCGGCCGTCCTCAAGCACCTGCAGCAGGATATTGAAGACGTCCGGGTGGGCCTTTTCCACTTCGTCGAGGAGCAGCACCGAGTAAGGCTTACGCCGCACCGCCTCGGTGAGGTAGCCGCCCTCTTCATAGCCCACGTAACCCGGGGGCGCGCCGATCAGCCGGGCCACGGAGTGCTTCTCCATGAACTCGGACATATCGATGCGCACCATCGCCTCTTCGGTGTCGAACAGGAACCCGGCCAGCGCCTTGCAGAGCTCGGTCTTGCCCACCCCGGTGGGGCCCAGGAACAGGAAGCTGCCGTTGGGGCGGTTGGGGTCGGAGAGCCCGGCCCGTGAGCGGCGCACCGCGTTGGAGACCGCGGTCACCGCCTCGTCCTGGCCGACCACCCGGGCGTGCAGCGCCTCTTCCATGCGCAGCAGCTTGTCGCGCTCGCCTTCCAGCATCTTGGACACCGGAATGCCGGTCCACTTGGAGACTACTTCGGCGACTTCTTCCTCGGTGACCTTGTTGCGCAGCAACTTGGTTTCCACCTGGGCGGACTCTTCCGCCTCCTGGGCGGTCTGCACCTTTTTCTCAAGGTCCGGAATCACCCCGTACTGCAGCTCGGACATGCGGCTCAGGTCGCCGGCGCGGCGCGCCTGCTCCATGTCCACCCGGGCCTGCTCCAGCTCCGCCTTGTACTGCTGCGCACCCTGCAGGGCCGCTTTTTCGGCGTTCCAGATTTCCTCCAGGTCGGCGTATTCCTTTTCCAGCGCGGCGATCTCGTCCTGCAGTTTGTCGAGACGCTTCTTGCTGGCCTCGTCATCTTCCTTGCGCAACGCCTCGCGCTCCATCTTGAGCTGGATCAGACGCCGGTCGAGGCGGTCCATCTCCTCGGGCATGGAATCGATCTCCATGCGGATGCGGCTGGCCGCCTCGTCGATCAGGTCGATGGCCTTGTCCGGCAACTGCCGGTCGGTGATGTAGCGGTGGCTGAGCCGGGCGGCGGCGATGATCGCGCCGTCGGTGATGTCGACACCGTGGTGCACTTCATAGCGCTCTTTAAGGCCACGCAGGATAGCGATGGTGTCCTCCACGGACGGCTGGTCCACCTGCACTTTCTGGAAGCGCCGCTCCAGCGCCGCGTCCTTTTCAATGTGCTGGCGATACTCGTTCAGCGTGGTGGCGCCGACGCAGTGCAGCTCGCCCCGGGCCAGGGCCGGCTTGAGCATGTTGCCGGCGTCCATGGCACCGTCGGCCTTACCGGCACCGACCATGGTGTGCAGCTCATCGACGAACAGAATGATCCGCCCTTCCTGCTTGGAAAGCTCGTTGAGCACCGCCTTCAGCCGTTCCTCGAACTCGCCGCGGTACTTGGCGCCGGCAATCAGCGCCGCCATGTCCAGGGCCAGAACGCGCTTGTCCTTCAGCCCTTCGGGCACTTCGCCGTTGACGATGCGCTGGGCCAGCCCCTCGACGATGGCGGTCTTGCCGACACCGGGCTCGCCGATCAGCACCGGGTTGTTCTTGGTGCGACGCTGCAACACCTGGATGGTGCGGCGGATTTCATCGTCACGGCCGATCACCGGGTCCAGCTTGCCGCTTTCCGCCCGCGCGGTGAGATCCTGGGTGTACTTCTTCAGCGCTTCCATCTTGTCTTCCGCGTTGGGGTCAGTGACCGCTTCACCGCCGCGGACTTCCTGGATTTTCTCCGCCAGCACCTTCTTTTTGATGCCGGCGTTCTTGAACAATTTGCCCAGTTCCCCGCTGTCATCACAGGCCGCCAGCAACAGCGCCTCGGTGGACACGTACTGGTCGCCGCGCTGCTGGGCCTCGCGGTCCGCCAGGTTGAGCAACCGCGCCAGCCCCTGGGACAACTGTACGTCGCCGTTGAACTGCCCGACGGTGGGCAGTTTATCCATGGCCATTTTCAAGGCGGTGACCACATCCGCCGGGTTGGCGCCGGCCTTTTCCAGCAACGGCGCCGCGACCCCGCCACTCTGCTGCAAAAGCGCCAGCAGCAAGTGCACCGGTTCAATCGCACTGTGGCTCTGACCCACGGCCAGGGATTGGGCTTCGCCCAACGCTTCCTGCAGGCGCGCGGTGAATTTATCCATTCGCATGTTTCGCTCCCGACACATTATCGGTTGTTTAAAAACTGAGCTTTAAATGCGGGCTGACGTGAAGGGATTCAAGAGGTGACGGCTGGTTCCAGCCACACCAGAGTGGCGAAACGGCCGGTCTGGCCCTCGGCGCGGAACGAATAGAAATGAACCGGATCACTGGCGGTGCAGTGGTCGCCCCCCGCCACCTCGAACACACCGGCGGCGTTCAGCGCCAGCGTGGCGGCGTGGGCCAGGGAGAAGCGCCAGTGGTTGGGCTGGCTGTCCCGGCTGAAGGCGGCCTGATACTCCGGCCCCAGAGACACAAAGGCACGGTGCACGTCCTCGCCCACCTGGTAGGCGCGCGCGGAGATCGCCGGGCCCAGCCAGGCGGACAGCGGCTCGCCGCTGGGCGCCAGCGTTGCCACCGCCCGGCCCAGGATGCCGCCGTGCAGGCCGCGCCAGCCGGCATGCACCGCCGCCACCGCGCTGCCGTCCTGGCGCGCCAGCAGTACCGGCAGGCAGTCGGCGGTAAGCACCACGCAGGGCCAGCCCGGTTCGCCGGTCCAGACCCCGTCGGCGCGGGTGTCGGCGTCGCCGGCCTGGATGATGCGGTCGCCGTGGACCTGCTCCAGCCAGGCCGGCGGATGGTCCACCGCCAGCATCTTGTGCACATGGCGGCGGGCCTGTTCCACCCGCGCTGGGTCGTCACCGCAGTTCATGCCCAGGTTGAAACCGTGCCACGGGGGCGGCGAGTGGCGCCCCAGACGGGTGGTCACCAGGGCGCGAACCCGGGGATGGGGCTGCCAGTCGGGCCGCAGCCACTGGCTTATATCGGGCAGGGTCATTGTGCCTCCCGGTCCGCCTCCAGGACCTGAACCAGCGTCTGGAAATCCTCGGGCAGGGGCGCCTCGAATTCCATGTACTCGCCGCTGGCCGGGTGCACCAGCCCGAGCTTGAAGGCGTGCAGAGCCTGGCGGCGGAACCCGCGCAGGGCCTCGCGCAGCGCCTCGGTGGCGCCGGCGGGCTGCTTGAGCCGGCCGCCGTAAAGCGGGTCGCCCACCAGCGGATAACGGCGGTGGGCCAGATGCACGCGGATCTGGTGGGTGCGGCCGGTTTCCAGGCGCACCTGCACGCGGGTGTGGGCCCGGTAGCGGTCCAGCACCCGGTAGTGGGTGACCGCCGGTTTGCCGCCGTGGGTCACCACCGCCTGGCGCTTGCGGTCCACCGGGTGCCGGCCCATGGGCGCGTCCACGGTGCCGCCGCCGGTCATCACGCCCATGGCGATGGCCTGGTACTCCCGGTACAGGCTCTTGTCCTGCAGCTGCGCCACCAGCCCGGTGTGCGCCTCCACGGAGCGCGCGACCACCATCAGGCCGGTGGTGTCCCGGTCCAGGCGATGAACAATGCCGGCCCGGGGCAGGCTGGACAGGCGGTCGTCCAGGTGCAGCAGGCCGTTGAGCAGGGTGCCGTCGGCGTGGCCGGCGGCCGGATGCACCACCAGACCGGCGGGTTTGTTGATCACGATCAGGTCCTGATCCTGATAAATCACCGGCAATTCAATGGCTTCCGGCTGGTCGTCGATCTCCGGCGCCAGCTCCACCGCCAGGGTGAGCGCCTCGCCGCCCAGCAGCTTGTCCTTGGGCCGCGCGGCGCGCCCGTCCACTGTCAGGACGCCTTCTTTGATCCAGTTCTGCAGGCGCGACCGGGAGAAGCCGTCGAACAATTCGGCGGCCGCCTGGTCCAGCCGGATACCGGCGTATTGCGCATCAACCTGCTCAGTGCGCTGAATTTTCTCACCGCCAAGATGTCCCATGGTCCGACCTGTGCGTAGAATAGGCGCACCATTGTACCCTGTCGCACCGAGGATAAAATGCCACGATTGCTTTCGACCCTGCTGATCGCCGCGCTCATCAGCGCCTGCGCCAGCAAACCCGACGAGGGCCCGGAGCGCACCGAAGCGGAACAGTACCGTGAAGCCCGCGAGTCCATGGAGTCGAATAACTACGTGACCGCCGTGGACCGGCTCAAGGAGCTGGAGGCCCGCTTCCCCTATGGCCGCTACGCGGAGCAGGCGCAACTGGAGCTGATCTACTCCCAGTTCCGCCTTCAGGATTACCCGCAAACCGTGGTCGCCGCCCAGCGTTTCATGCGCAGCTACCCGGCCCACCAGCGCCTGGACTACGCGCTCTACATGCGCGGCCTGGCCAACTTCTACATGGAACGGGGTTTCTTCGATTCCATGATGAACACCGACAAGTCCGCCCGCGATCTGTCGTCGGCGCGCGACGCCTTCGAGGATTTCGAGCGCCTGGTGACCCGCTTCCCGGACAGCGAGTACAGCGAGGACGCCCGCGCCCGCATGGTGTTCATTCGCAATGAGTTCGCCCGCCACGAGCTGCACGCGGCCCGTTACTACGCCCGCCGTGGCGCCTACATCGCCGCCATCGGCCGCGCCCAGTACGTGGTGCAGCACTACCAGCAGACGCCGCTGGTACCGGAAGCCCTGGCGATCATGGTGAAGGGTTACGAGCGCCTGGACCGCCCGGCGCTGGCGGATAAAAGCCGCCGCATCCTGGCGACCAACTGGCCGGACAGCGAATACCTGGAAGACGACGACCAGGTGGACCTGGCCTGGTGGCCGAACGAGAACAAAGGCCTGCTGAGCCTGCTCACGTTCGACCTGCTTTAGCGGCCTGGGGCCGCGATACAGTATTCAGGATGAAGGATTCAGGGAATACGCGGAGCAGCCCTTCAACCTGTATCCTGCATCCTGTATCGCGACCGCAAGGTCGCTTTTTTAGTCGCCCGGTCGCCAGCCGTTGGTGATCGGGTAGCGGCGGTCCTTGCCAAAGGCGCGGCGGCTGACCCGGGGCCCCACCGCCGCCTGGCGGCGCTTGTACTCGTTGCGGTCGGTGAGCTTGACCACCCGGTACACGGTGTCGCGGTCGAAGCCGTCGCGAATCACCGCCTCGGCGCTCATGTCCTGCTCCACGTAGCGCTCCAGAATGGCGTCCAGCTCGTCGTAACCGGGCAGCGAATCCGAATCCACCTGATCCGGCGCCAGCTCCGCCGACGGCGGCCGGGTAATCACCCGCTCGGGGATGATCTCACTGCCCGCCTTCTGGTTGCGCCAGCGCGCCACCCGGTACACCCAGGTCTTGAACACGTCCTTGAGCACCGAGAAACCGCCGGCCATGTCGCCGTAGAGGGTGGCGTAGCCCACCGCCATCTCACTCTTGTTGCCGGTGGTCAGCACCACCGACCCGTTCTTATTGGACAGCGCCATCAGCAA
The DNA here is from genome assembly GCF_964221125.1 of Alloalcanivorax sp. Classification (NCBI taxonomy): domain Bacteria; kingdom Pseudomonadati; phylum Pseudomonadota; class Gammaproteobacteria; order Oceanospirillales; family Alcanivoracaceae; genus Alloalcanivorax; species Alloalcanivorax sp. Next base: position 41,419 of record NZ_CAXPXK010000111.1, on the reverse strand, counting down.
CACGCCACGGCAGCGCGCCTGCAGGTTTTCCTCGGTGGTGTCCGGCTGGTGGTCGGCGAACGCCTCCTCGAGGATCGACATGAAGCCGTTGAAGGCCGGCTCGATGGGCAGCGACCGGTAGTGCACCCGCAGTGCCTTGGCCTGCTGCTCCGCGTCTTCGATGCTGATGTCGGCGGTATAGCGGAACGGCATCATCACCGCCTCCACCCGGTCCGGGCCGAGAGCGTCCACCGCCACCGCCAGGGTCAGGGCGGAATCGATGCCCCCGGACAAGCCCAGCAGCGCGCCCTTGAAGCCGTTCTTGTTGACGTAGTCACGGGTTGCCAGCACCAGGGCCCGGTACAGGCTTTCCTCGTCTTCCGGCACCGGCAGCACTTCACCGCGCACTTTCAGCGCGCCGCCTTCGCGGCCCAGGTCCACCGGGACCAGCGCTTCCTCGAAGCTGGCGCCCTGCACACAGACACCGGCTTCGCCGTCCACCACGAAAGAGGCGCCGTCGAAAACCAGCTCGTCCTGACCGCCCACCAGATTGCAGTAGAGCACCGGCAGACCGGTTTCCCGGGCGCGGGCGCAGACCTGGTCGCGGCGCTCACCGGGCTTGCCGGCGCGGAACGGCGACGCATTCAGGTTGACGATGCAGGTGGCGCCGTCGCGGGCGGCCTGGGCCGCCGGCCCCTCGAACCAGATGTCCTCGCAAATGGTGATGGCCAGGCGCTCCCTGCCCAACTCGAACACACAGCTTTGATCTCCGGGCTGGAAGTAACGCTTTTCATCGAAAACCCGGTAATTGGGCAGGCACTGCTTGAAATACTCATGCCGGGGGCGGCTGTCCCCCGGGAACAGCACGCCGGCGGCGTTGCGGCGCACGCCATTACGCACCGCCGGGTAGCCCAGCACCACCGGTACCTCGATACGTTCGCCGATGTGCGCCAGCGCGTCGTCGACGCGGCCGTTCAGGCTGGGGCGCAACAACAGGTCTTCCGGCGGGTAGCCGGTGAGCACCAGTTCGGGGAACACCACCAGCTCGGCGCCCAGCAAATTGCGCGCCTCACGAGCGGCGGCCACCACCGCATCCGCGTTGCCCTCGATATCCCCGACCAGCGGGTTGCGCTGGGCCATCACTACTCGCATATCACCAGCCTTTTCTCCATGGAGCGCTGATTGTACTCTGTAGCCGCCTGCCCTTGCACAGGCGTCGGGGAGATCCTTATGGGGCTGATACGGCTGCTTATCATAGCGGCTCTGATTTATCTGGTTTGGCGGGTCGTGAAAGGCCTGCTGGGTGAACGCCGCCGGCATGACGACCCGGCCGACGGGCCGGCTTCGCTCAGCCAGAAGATGGTCAAGTGCCGGCAATGCGGCGTGCATGTGCCGGAAAACGAAGCGTTCCAACACAACAACATGGCGTTCTGCAGCCAGGACCATCAGCGCCAATACCTGGAGCACCATGAGCCCTAGCCAGAGCTGGACACCAAGCCGTATCTACAACCTCTACCGCATCACCATCGCCACGGTGCTGCTGACGCTGTTCTATGTGAGCGAGCAGCGGCTGATCGGCCAGTACATGCCGGCTCTGTTCGAAGGCACGGTGTCGGGCTATCTGCTGCTGACGCTGGTGTCCTCGGCGATGGATTACAGCGAGCGGCTGCGCAAGCCGGGCTTCGCGCAGCCGCTGGCGCTGGTTATCGATGTGCTGGTGCTGGGCCTGGTGGTGCACGCCAACGGCGGCCTGGAAGGCGGCCTGGCGGTGCTGCTGCTGGTCAACGTGGCCGCCGGCAATATTCTGTTGCGCGGCCGCATGGGTTTCCTGATCGCCGCGCTGGCCACCCTGACGGTGATGTTCGAGCAGTTCTACTTCGCCACCCAGACCGGCGACAAGGACCCGTTCCAGCTCACCGAAGCGGGCCTGCTGGGCATCGCCTTCTTCATGGTGTCGCTGATCATCCAGCAGATCGCCGAGCGGCTGGAGCGCAGCGAGTCCATCGCCGCCAGCCAGCGCGTGGCGATCGAGCGGCTGGAGGCGCTCAACCGGCAGATCGTGGCCCGCATGCGCACCGGCGTGATGGTGTTCAACAACGAGCACCGGATTCTGCAGTCCAACCCGTCCGCGGACGGCTTTTTCGCCACCCCCATGGTCGGCCAGCACCTGCCGGCGGCGCTGGTGGAGCGGCATCAGCATTGGCGGCAGGCGCCGCATATGGCGCAGAGCCCGCTGCGGGTGTCGCGCCAGTCGCCGCAGGTGAGCGCCCGTTTCGCCGACCTGGACACCGGCCATGAGGACCTCACCCTGGTGTTCCTGGAAGACACCGCCCGCGTGGCCCAGGAAGCCCAGCAAATGAACCTGGCTTCCCTGGGCCGCCTGTCCGCCACCCTGGCCCATGAAATCCGCAACCCGTTGAGCGCCATCAGCCACGCCACCGAGCTGCTGGACGAAGACATGGAAAAGCCGGAAGACAGCCATCTTCTGGGCATTATCCGCAACCATGTGAAACGGGTGAACGGCATTATCTCCGATGTGCTGGATCTGTCCCGGCGGCCACGCAGCCAGGCGGCGCGCTTCGATGTGGCACCGGTCCTGGAGGAGGTCACCGCCAGTTGGCACCAGCGCGGCATCCCCCGCGAGCGGTTGCGCCTGCAGCACCGCGACGAGGGCCTGGAAGTGCGCTTCGACCGCAGCCAGCTGATACAGGTGGTGGACAACCTGATCGGCAACGCCTTCGACCATGGCGGCGCGGACTGCCGGGTGACCGTGGCCTATGGCCGCCACCCGCAGACCCGGCTGCCGTGGATCTCGGTGGCCGATAACGGCGACGGCATCCCCGAGGACGCCGCCGCCCACCTGTTCGAACCCTTCTACACCACCAGCGACGGCGGCAACGGGCTGGGGCTGTACGTGTGCCGGCAGCTGTGCCAGGCGAACCAGGCGACCCTGGACTATGAGGACGCCCAACCCGGCGCTCGCTTTGTGCTAACCTGTGCTCACCCGGACCGACAGTTCCAATAATGATGACCGATAAGACTCCTCGTGTTCTGGTTGTTGACGACGAAGCGGATCTGCGCGAACTGCTCGTCATCACCCTGGGGCGGATGAAACTGGATGCCACCGCGGCCGATTCGCTCGGCGCCGCGCGGCGCCTGCTCGATAACGACCGCTTCGACCTCTGCCTCACCGACATGAACCTGGGCGACGGCACCGGCCTGGACCTGCTGCGCCACGCCGCCCAGACCGCCCCGGACATGCCGGTGGCGGTGATCACCGCCTACGGCAACATGGACGTGGCCACCGACGCGATGAAGCTGGGCGCCTACGACTTCATCGCCAAACCGGTGGCGCTGGACCGCCTGCGGCAGTTGATCGAGGACGGCCTGGGCATCAGCCGCACCGAGAAAGCCGGCGACGGCGGCGGGGAAGAAGACACCCTGGTCGGCCAGGGGCCGGCCATGCAGCGCCTCAAGCAGCAGATCCGCACACTGGCGCGCAGCCAGGCGCCGATCTACATCAGCGGCGAATCCGGCAGCGGCAAGGAGCGCGTGGCGCGTTTGATCCACGCCCTGGGCCCGCGCCGGGAAAAGCCCTTCGTGGCGGTCAACTGCGGCGCGATCCCCTCGGAACTGATGGAGAGCGAATTCTTCGGCCACCGCAAGGGCAGCTTCACCGGCGCCGTGGAAGACCGCAAAGGCCTGTTCCGCGAAGCGGACGGCGGCACCCTGTTCCTCGACGAAGTGGCCGACCTGCCGCTGCACATGCAGGTGAAACTGCTGCGCGCGATTCAGGAAAAAACGGTGCGCCCGGTGGGCGAGTCCAAGGAGTTCGCGGTTAACCTGCGCATTCTCTGCGCCACCCACCGGGACCTGGGCGAAGAAATGAGCGCCGGCCGCTTCCGCCAGGATCTTTACTACCGCCTCAACGTGATCGAAGCGCACGTCCCCCCGCTGCGCGAACGGCACGAGGACATCCCGGTGCTGGTGGAACACATCCTGCAGCGTCTCGGCGAAGCCTGGGAGACCCGGCCGCCGGCGGTCAGCGAGCGGGCCATGTCCGCCCTCGCCGGCTACCGCTTTCCCGGCAACGTCCGCGAACTGGAAAACACCCTGGAGCGTGCCCTCACCCTCTGCGACGGCGAGATGATCGAACCCGAGCATCTGCACCTGCCCAGCGACGACGGGCCGCAGCCGTCCGCCGGCAACGGCGGCGGCCGCCACCCGCAGCTGCCGCTGGAAGACTATCTGCAGGAGATCGAGAAACAGGAAATCCTGCGCGCGCTGGACACCACCCACTGGAACCGCACCGCGGCCGCCAAGAAGCTGGGCATGACCTTCCGCTCGCTGCGCTACCGGCTAAAGAAGCTGGAACTGGATCAGGACGGCGCCCCGGACAGCGAATAAGCCGCCGGATCCAGCGACGGCGTTTCCCCGCACATCAGGCGCGCCAGCAGCTCGGCGCTGGCCGGCGCCGCCACCAAACCATTGCGATGCAGCCCGGCGGCGGCGAACACCCCGCGGGTGCCGGGCACCGGCCCCAGATAGGGCCAGTCGCGGTCACTGCCCGGCCGCACCCCGGCCCAATGATGGGACGGCGTCACCGACGCCAGCTCCGGCAGCAGTGACGCCGCCATGGCCTGCAACGCCCAACGCCCGGTCACCGTGGGGTATGTGGTGGCATCGCCGGGGTTGAGGGTGGAACCGGCCAGCACCGCGCCATCGGCACGCGGAATCAGATAGCCCTGGTCGGTGAGCACGATGGTCGGCACCCGGCCCGGCGGCAACCGATACAGCAGCATCTCGCCCTTGGCCGGGAACAACGGCAATCGCACGCCCAGAGGCGCCAGCAACGCCGGCGTCCAGGCCCCCGCGCAGAGCAGCACCCGGGGCGCGGACAGCGTGCCGCCCCGGCTCAGGGTCAGCTCGGCGCCCCGGGCGGCGGGCCGCACGGCGTCCACCGCCGCATTCACGAACGTCACGCCCTGCCCCACCAGTGTGGCGCGCAGCGCTTTCAACAGGCGCGGGTTGCGCAGATTGCCGATCTCCGGGAACCACACACCTTGCCGCTCCGGCGCCGCCGACAAATGCCCGCTCAACGGCGCGTCCCGGCAGCTCAGGCCCCAGTCCGACGCCCAGCGCAGCGCCTGCCGGCGCTCGTCGCCGTCCACCGCCACCCACAGGCCGCTGTGATGCAGGTCCGACGCGCACAGCCCGGCCTTGCCCTGAAGACGATCCACCAGCGCCCGGTAGCGCGCCGTGGCGTCGTGGCTCAGCCGGTTCATGGGATCGGGGTAACGCCAGGCGAACAGCGGCGACAGAATACCGCCACCGGCCCAGGACGCCGGCGGACGCTGCCCGCCGGCGTCGATCACGGTGACGCTCAATCCCCGGTCACTGAGATTCAGCGCACTCAGCAAACCGACAATTCCACCACCGACAATGAGTACATCAGCCATAGCAAATCGTGGGAGTTGGATGACAGGAAGGGGAGCAACAATAACACAGGGACAACGGGCCCGGCGCGCTAGACTGGGATAACACGACCTGGATCAATGTATCGATCAAGAGGGCCAAGGACGGCCCGGAGGATTCGCCATGGAAGGCGCAAACGGGACGGCAAAGCGGCGCTCACGCCGCCGGGGCTTCACCCTGATGGAGCTGATGATCGCGCTGATAGTGTTGGCGGTGCTGCTCAGCGCCGGGCATGGCCTGCACAACGACTGGCTGCCCAAACAACGGGTGATCGCCGCCAGCAACCGGGTGCTCGGCTTTATCCATCAGGCGCGCGCCCATGCGCTGACCCACGGCACCACCTACCTTTGCGACGGCAACAGCCTGTGCGACCGGTTCAAGCCGACGAACACGCTGCTTCTGGCCCAGGATAAAAACGACGATGGGAGGATACAGCCGGCCGAGGTGATTGAGAAACTGGAGCTACCCAAAAGCACACGACTCATCTGGAAGCGCTTTCGAGGTGAGTCGCTCCGCTACGGGCGGCGGGGCACCCTGTTCTACCAGAACGGACACTTTCTAATTTGCAACCAGCATTATGCGCGCAAGGTGATCATGAACGTGATCGGCACCGCGCGCATAGAGCGAACGAACGCCGATCAGTGTCCCTAATGCGATTGATCAGTCATTCCAACGGTGGCTTCCATCAAGTGTGCAAGAACTGCCTTTAACGTGACAGGTAACGCCTTCGCTGTTGAGCTTCAACGTACCATCACCGCTTTGCGCACCTTTAGGAGCAGCGGAAATATCGTATCGTTGATTATCGGCACTTACATTAATATTGACCGAGTAATAGTCATTACTATTAAGCTTTGGCGACAGAGAACCAAGCTGGGAGCCGGCGCCTTTATAAGAAAAATTACGGGCCCGATAGTTCTCCAGGGACGACGCGAGATCCATCATCAGCCCTTGATATTCGGAGCGACGCGTCTCCCGAACTTGCTCTGTATAGGCAGGGTAGGCAATGGCGGCTAGGATGGCCACCACCACTACCACGATCATCAGCTCAATCAGCGTGAACCCCTTGGCTTTCTTTTGCGGGGAAACCATTATTCGGACTCCTGACCCGGAGGAAAGAACTGGTTCGCTTCATTTTTCTCAAGCTGATACCAGCGACGCTTACGGAAGTTGTTGTAGTCAATGCCATCTTCCCCGACAAACTCACGTCCAACGTTGAAGCGTACAGTACCAGGCTCCGGCGGATCATTGTCCGGGTCATTCGGGTCATTATCCGGATCATCCGGCCCCGGGGGCGGCAAATAGATCGGAACAACACTTGGCGGAATACCGGAATTATCCAACTCCTCCCCACTCCAATTGGCCGACCCATCGTTGGTAAAGCTGCGTGCCGCACCCGTTAGCATGCTCGCGCGGTAAGCAAAAGCCTGACCATAGAGTATCTGACAGGGATCTTCCTCCTGATCGATATCCGTCGGCACATAGGTGGTAAAGAACACATCCCCCTGGAAGATGGTCGGCGAAGACATCACTTTCTCGCCATCCCGGGTAAAATCGAACCTCCAACCGTCACCTTCCGGATCGGCGCTGGTGCTCGCGCCTACCGGAGTAAGGTCGTTACGACTGATCACGTCGTTTTGCTCACTGGATTTAAAGTTACGATCGATCAGCATGAAGAAGGCTTCATCCGTCTCTTCATCCAGCGGATGGGCCCGGTAGCCGGAGCCAATAGCAACATATAAGGTTTCAGAAAGCCCTGAGCGCTGATAGCCAACCGCGGGAGCTTCGTAGAAACGCCGATGGCTGTCCTCGCCCAGATTGGCCAGACGCACTACGCCGTCCACCAAACCCTCGGCCCCTTCATTACTGTTATCGAGATTAACGCGGAACACCTGGCCACCAAGGTCGCCGAAGTAAAGGTAGTCAGCAATTCCGTCCGTTGGCAGGTCCACCACCGAAATCCCCCCGGGTATCGCCCAATTCATGGCATCATGAACTGAACTAGCCCCTTGCGAGTTGCCTTCGTTGCTGGCTGACCAAATTAAATCGCCGGTGTAGGCATCCACCATGTAGACCGCGTTACCTACATCATCTTCGTTAGCCCTTTCCCCCTCGGTATCGTGTCCATCCGGGTCATAGCCGCCACCGAATACCAACACGGTACGGACCTCACCATCAATGCGAACACTGGTCACGGTCGGCGTGGACCAGGTCTGCCCCAGCTTGTCGAACCCACTGGTGGTGCCACCGCTGCCACTATTACCACGGATACGCCATTCCAGCTTCGGCGTGTCGATGCTGGAAACGTCCAGCCCGTAGTAATTATACCCACCCCGTCGCATACCGCCGAAAATCCAGACTTTTTCCGCATCTCCATCGGCGCCGGCGATACGGATCGGCACCCAGCTCGAGTCCATGCCATACAAGCTCCGGATGTTCCCGCTCTTGAGTGGCGGAGAGCGCACGAAATCGTAGGCTTTCCGAAGCATTTCATCAGGCATGAACGCAAACTTTTCGCTACCATCGCTCGTATCAATAGCGTGCAGCATACCGCCGTTCGTGGAAACAAAGACATAGTTCTGCTGGCCTTCGGCATCGTTAGCATCACTGCCCAATTCATAATTCACGAGCAAAGGCACACTGTGCATCGGATCCGCCCACATTGTAGACAGGGCGTTATAAACCTTCAGCTTGCTATCAAAATCCACCACAGCGTTACTGTTAGGTATACCAAAACGCGCGTTAGTCAGATTATTGAACGTTGTGGTATTGGGCTGGAGACGGTACTCGCCACCATCATCGCTGTTATTACCTATATAAAGGCGGCGACCTTCCAACTGCTCAAGCGCGCCGCCTTTCCGCACATCGGCGCCGTCCACGGTGCTAGACCAAAAGCTGGAAGCATCTTCTCTAAACCCTCCAGTCTCACTATTGATCGCGTTCTGGCCAGTGCGATCCGTTACGTTGCCGCCGGAGGCACCGTAACGCTTCAAATTACCTGGCCACACCGAGGTCTTTTCCGGTTTGAAAAGAGCGAAATAAAGCTGGTCTAGATGCTCCAGGCGGTTATTTTGGTTCACCGATACACCAGGCGACGTAATACTCTGAGATTCCTCAGCAATCAGCTCCAGGATATCGTTAAATTCCCGGGCCAGCTCACTAGCGTTGTCCGCCAACCTTACACTTTCGGTGCCGCCTATCTCAGCGACTTCTTGCATCTCATTGAGCTTACTGATGTTTTGACCGAAGGCGACTTGCCAGGTTTTCACCGAGCGCTTGTTATTGCGGCTCTCCTTATAAAGCCAGTCAGCGATTTCCTTCTGACACTCATAGCTACTACCACTGGAGCTACCACCTGGCACATTGCAGTTGCCGCCGGTTAGATTCTCAGCTGCGGACTCATCACCATCATACGTGGGGTCACCATCAGTCATTACGATGATGTGGTTGCTCTCACACTGGTTCTGCATATTCATTGGCGAATCATACTCGGCGGTGGTGAAAAATCCCTCCCGCCGACAGCTGCCATTTCTTCTATACTCTATACAACCATATCCGATGTTAACGGCACGCCTGGGATCATTTTGCAGAGCCTCGCCGGCCTTGGCATAGTCCGAAGGAGAGCGCCCCATCATATAACGCGCCATCTCGGAGTAGGCCTCCATGGTGGGCGTATTGGAGGTGCCTTGAAGACCATCGACCAGATTCTTCACCTCGGTACGAGCGGCCTCAGTCATTTCGCTGACTGGATAGAATACGTAACCACCAAAACCGGAATTGTCAGCCCCGCCGTTAAACTTACCAACGCCAACCCGAACACCATTATCAACACCGTCGATAACCTGACGAAATGCTTGTTTTAGCTGGAACATCTTTGTGGAGGTCTTAGAACAGTCCCGGCTTCCGCCGTTCGGCGGATCACACATACTGCCGGAGGTATCGATCAGAAAAAGCACGTTGGCGATCTGTTCGTTCTGGTCGTTATCCACATCGGCGCGCGCATAATAAATCTCTGTATCGTCCGCATAGAGACTGGTCGGCGACAGGCCTAACGCGACTAGAAAAAAAGCCGCTCTGAGTATGCTATTCAGCTTCATTGCCCCTCTCCCGTTGTGCGCTAGACATCAAATCGGACGCCGACACAAGACCGCGTTTCAATGCCTGCTGAACATGGTGATTATCAATATTGAATTCTTCAATCTCGGCATCGCCGACGATGTCAAAGTTAAAATCCATCGGGATTACACTGTTACCACTCATGCTGACCTGCCCGCCGGAGACAGCTTGAAAACCTTGCTGTCTGGTTCTCGATCCGGCCTTGATTAAATCGCGAGAATCCATCCTTGAAGACGGACCACAAACGCCGTCGATAGCGGCACCCGAACTCAAACACCGGTGCATGACCTCGCCACTTAGAAAGGACTGCAAATCATCACTACTCATGTTCTCGAGTTTCTTGAAAGCATCTGAAACAGACGACTCCGCACCTTCAAACGCCATCGCATCGACCTGCGTACCCGTGGCTATCTTCGCACTGAACATGCTGGTTTTCATGGCGGTAATACCCATTAGCGAAACCACTACCAGTATGAGCAGCGCTATCAAAAGGGCGACACCTTGCTCGTGGCGCTTGAACGACATGGAAACGGGCAACATCAGATTTCTTCCCATGAGTAATTTCGAATAGCGACAGTGGAATGAAACTGGCGACGCATGGTTCGCCCCTCATCCACGACTACTTCGCTGTCGAGGATGTAGAACGTTTGCTCTTGTTCTGCGTTGCTCATGGAAGGCAAATCAGCCTCCATGAGTACGCCTAGCTTGATAGCCAGAACCGGGTCCTGATCCAGATCCAGCTCATCGGCCGTAATGTATTGCGAGACAGAGGCGATACCATCATGTTCGGTATCAATTCCGTAGAGGACCTGAAAACTACGCACGCCTCTCAGTAAGGTAACACCGTTACTACCAACGCTTAGATTGCCCTCGCAGTTCAATTGACCGTCGTCATCCACCCAATAAGTATTGACCACGACGGTATTCTGTAGGGGCATTAACGACTCCCCTTCGCAATCCACGGCGCCATGGAAGCTGAACGTAAGACGGTCATTACCATTTTCATCGTTATTGGAAGAGGGAGCGGGGGACGCTCCAGTGGTGATAATACCGGGCAGCACCAAGGCCCCCACATCCTCTCTGACCAGGCCGATTTTTCTCACATCCTGGTTGATAAACCGCATCGCTAGCTGGCCCTGCTCCTGTAATTGGCCCATGGTTTGCTGCAGTTGAAAAGTACGCTGATTGGTGGAAAACAGGGACACAGCGGCTGCGGTAAGCAACAAACCCAGCACCATTGCGACCATCAGTTCCACGAGGCTGAACCCTCGAATAACACGACGAGCGCTCATCGCTCCACCTCCATGACCGCGCATTCCGAGTCCAAGCCGGTATTGATATCCCCGCCATCAAGACACCGGCTTATGTCCTGGTCGCCCCAGGCAACCACCACGCAGCTACTGCTGAAGCCACCGGCCTTACATTGCTGCACACGAATACGGCCGGCGGGCAACATCGTACCCGCCTGCCATTGAAGATATGCGATTTCCCAGTCAGCCATCTCCGAGGGTGTGCAAGCACTGGAAAGACAATTCGGGTTCGAAGGGGGCTGATCACCAAAACTGCTTTGGGCGTTATCCCACTTATCCGCGTTCAGGTAGGTCAATCGCTCTTGCGGGTTAAGCGCGATGGCTTCAAGAGCATTGCGCGCCAATGCGGTACCCTGTGAGCGCACTTGCGCCGATTCGGTACTTTTAAGGGCACTAAGCTGAAGGCCCGCGTAACCAAGAACCCCGATGGCCAGCACCAATAGAGCGACGAGTATCTCGACCATGCCGACACCGCGCTGTTGTTCCATCATCATGCTCATCGCCATCCCGTCGCTAACCGCAGACAATCGTTTCGTTCTCAATCACACCGAACTTCTTCACCCGAATGCGACGACCATTCTCACCGGACCGGTCATCACAGATAGTGAACTCGGCTTCGTCACTGACCATGCCCGAAGGACGAAACGTCAACTCGGAGAGCTTGGCGGTCACGGAGACCTGCCCTGTGGGAGTGAAATGCTGCTGACCTTCCACGTCCACAGAAGCGTCGTACTCCACTTCCCAGCCGTCCGACCAGTCCGAATTTTTTTGCTTGAGAATCACATCTTTACGTAAGCTCACGGCCTGGGAACGAGCGGTGTTAATGGCAGTGACAAGATCCGCGCTGGCGGTCCTCAACGCATTATTGGCCATGAGATTCTGGAAAGAAGGCACCGCCAGCGCCAGCAATACTCCGGCAACGAGAATGCCCAACATCAACTCAATAAGGGTGAAGCCCCTGTTTTTGAACCGGGCGTCAGCCACCACGGCGCACTCCAATCTGATTCCGGAGAGCACACTCTAGCAATTGTAAAACCGTCGACAACGAGACTTAGACGAGCGGTCACTTGGCGGCAATAAACGGCATAAGCGGTTGATAAGCGGGAATTTTTACGAAGATAGACTGTGATGCTATTCGCACTTTTTCATTAGCTATAGAGTCAGCATTTTATGCGGGCAGGACGCCGTACAACACAGCTGGAGCCGCCCGCCCTGGCGGGCGGGGAGGTTTCACGGAGGAGGCGTGGGGCTCAGGCGCGCAGGGCGCGGGGCATGGAAAAGCGGATGTTCTCTTCGCGGCCGGGGATCTCGTGGGCGTCTTCGCCGCCCAGTTCGCGCAGGCGGGCGATCACCTGGTGGACCAGCTCCTCGGGGGCGCTGGCGCCGGCGGTGACGCCCACGGCCTTCTTACCCTTGAGCCAGGCTGGGTCGATCATGGCCGGGTCGTCGAGCAGGTGGGCGGGGGTGCCGCAGCGCTCGGCCAGTTCGCGCAGGCGGTTGGAGTTGGAGCTGTTCACCGACCCCACCACCAGCACCAGCTGGCATTCCAGCGCGAGCTGGCGCACCGCGTCCTGGCGGTTGGTGGTGGCGTAGCAGATATCCTCACGCTTGGGGCCGAGGATATTGGGGAAGCGCTGGCGCAGGGCGTCGATGATGCGGGCGGTGTCGTCCACGCTCAGGGTGGTCTGGGTGACGAACGCCAGATTGTCCGGGTCGGTGACGTCCAGGCGGGCCACGTCGGCCTCGTCTTCCACCAGATACATGCGCCCGCCCTTGCTGGTGTCGTACTGGCCCATGGTGCCTTCCACTTCCGGGTGGCCCTGGTGGCCGATCAGAATCGCTTCGCGGCCCTCCTGGGCGTAGCGAATCACCTCCATGTGCACCTTGGTGACCAGCGGGCAGGTGGCGTCGAACACCTGCAGGGCGCGCTGCTCGGCCTCGTCCTGCACCGCCTTGGAGACACCGTGGGCGCTGAAGATGACGATGGCGTCGTCGGGCACTTCTTCCAGCTCATCGACGAACACCGCGCCGCGCTCGCGCAGGCCGTCCACCACGTAGCGGTTATGGACCACTTCGTGGCGCACATAGACCGGCGGCCCGAACACGTCCAGGGCCCGATTGACGATATCGATGGCCCGATCGACGCCGGCGCAGAAGCCACGGGGGTTGGCGAGACGGATTTGCATATCGGAACCTGCTTGAAATGTATCCTGAGTATACGCGCCACCAGCGGTGGCCGGCCAGAAGGTCAGTTCAGGCGGACGGCCTGCTCCGGGGCGTCGTGCTCGACGTTGATGATCTCCACCTCGAAGGTGAGGTCGCGGCCGGCCAGCGGGTGATTGAAGTCCACGGTGACCCAGTCGTCGTCCAGTTCGGCGATCACGCCGGGCAGTTCGGCGCCGGCGGCATCGGCGAAATTCATCACCGTGCCCACTTCCACGTCGTCGGCGCTGAAGGTGCTGCGCTTGAAGTGCTGCCGGTTCTGTTCGTTGTATTCACCGAAGCCGGAGGCGGCGTCGATGAAGACGCTGCGCTTGTCGCCGGCCTTGAGGCCGAGGATGGCGCGCTCGAAGCCGGGCAGCAGGGATTCGTCACCCCAGGAGAAGGCGGCCGGCTCGCCGCCGTAGGTGCTGTCCATTTCGGTGCCGTCCATCAGACGCACGGCGAAATGCAGGGTGATGCGGGTCTGCGGACCCGCGCGCAAGGTGTCAGTCATGGCCGCGACGGCCTCCCAGCAGCATGTCGAGAATGATCAAGGCTGCCCCAATAGTGATGGCGGTATCGGCGATATTAAAGGCCGGGAAGTGGTAATCGCCCCCATAGAAGTCGAGAAAGTCGACCACATGGCCGAGCACCACCCGGTCGTAGAGGTTGCCGACGGCGCCGCCGAGGATCAGTGCCAGAGCGGCGCCCTGCATGCGCTCCTCGCGCAGTTTGCGCATCCAGCCCAGGATCAGCACCACGGCGATCACCGCCACGGCGGCGAAGAACCAGCGTTGCCAGCCGCCGGCGCCGGCCAGAAAGCTGAACGCGGCCCCGGAGTTGTAGGCCAGGGTCAGGTTGAAGAACGGCAGCACCTCCAGCCGCTCATAGAGGTCGAAACGGGCCACCACCCAGTGCTTGCTGACCTGATCCAGCACGATCACCAGGCCGGTGAGCCACAACCAGACCAGTTGGCTCTGGGCGCCTTGTTGCTCACGCATAGTGGCGTTCCTCGCCGTCACCGTCCAGGTTGGTCACGCAGCGGCCGCACAGCTCCGGGTGCTCGGGGTGCGTGCCGATGTCCGGGCGGTGGTGCCAGCAGCGCACGCATTTGTCGTGCGGCGACGGCGCCACCCGCACTTTAAGCCCGGCCACGGCGCTGTCCGGCAGCTCCGCCGGGGCGTCCGCCAGCGGCGCCAGGGTGGCGGTGGAGGTGATGGTGACAAAGCGCAGCTCGTCGCCCAGGCGACCGAGCAGGCCGGCCAGCCGCTCGTCCACGTAAAGGGTGGCCTCGGCGGCCAGGTTGGCGCGCAGTTCCTTGCGGTTGCGGGCCTCTTCGATGGCCTTGTTGACCGCCTGCTTGACGGCCTGCACCTGCTCCCAGAACGCCAGATCCATGTCCGCGTCGTCCGCCGGCGGGAAGAGGCCGTCGTACCAGGTGGTCAGGAACACGGACTCGGGGCGCTCGCCGGGCAGCAGCTCGAAGATTTCCTCGGCGGTGAAGCTGAGGATCGGCGCCATCCAGCGCACCAGGGCCTGGGCGATGTGATACAGCGCGGTCTGGCAGGAGCGCCGCGCCAGCGAATCCGCCGGCGTGGTGTACTGGCGGTCCTTGATGATGTCCAGGTAGAAGCCGCCCAGCTCGTTGCCGCAGAAGTTGTGCAGGCGCTGGTAGACCAGATGGAAATGATAGCCGTCGTACAGCTCGCGCAGCTCCGCCTGCAGAGCGTCGGCGCGGCCCACCGCCCAGCGGTCCAGGGCGATCATGTCGTCCGGGGCCACCGCGTCGCGCTGCGGGTCGAAGCCGTTCAGGTTGGAGAGCAGGAAGCGGGCGGTGTTGCGGATGCGGCGATAGCTGTCCGCCATCTGCTTGAGAATGTTCTTGGACACGCTCATCTCACCGCGGTAATCGGTGGCCGCCACCCACAGGCGCAGGATGTCCGCGCCCAGGTCGTTCCACACTTCCTGCGGGGCGATCACGTTACCGATCGACTTGGACATCTTGCGGCCCTGCTCGTCCACCGTGAAGCCGTGGGTGAGCACGCTTTTATAGGGCGCCGCGTCACGGATCGCGGTGCTGGTCAGCAGCGAGGACTGGAACCAGCCGCGGTGCTGGTCGGAGCCTTCCAGGTAGAGGTCGGCGGGCACCGCCAGTTCGTCGCGCTGCTCGAGCACCGAGTAGTGGGTCACGCCGGAGTCGAACCAGACGTCCAGGATGTCGGTGACCTTGGTGTAGCGCTCCGCGTCGTCGCCGAGCAGCTCCTCGGCCTCCAGGTCGAACCAGGCGTCGATGCCGTTCTGCTCTACACGCTTGGCCACTTCCTCGATCAGGCGCGGGGTGTCCGGGTGCGGCTCGGAGGTGGCGCGGTCCACGAACAGGGCGATCGGCACGCCCCAGGTGCGCTGCCGGGAGATACACCAGTCCGGGCGGTCGCGCAGCATGCCTTCGATGCGCGCCTTGCCCCACTCCGGCAGCCACTGCACCTTGTCCACCTCGGCGCGGGCCTGGGCCAGCAGGCCGCCCTCGCTCATGGGGATGAACCACTGGGCGGTGCTGCGGAAAATGATCGGCGTCTTGTGGCGCCAGCAGTGCGGGTAGCTGTGGGTGATTGTCTCCAGCGCCACCAGGGTGCCGCCTTCCTTGAGGGCGTCGATCACCGGCTGGTTGGCCTTGCTCACGTGCAGGCCGCCGACCACCGGCAGATCGTCACGGAACAGGCCGTTGTCCTGCACCGGGCTGTCCACTTCCAGGCCGTACTGCTTGCCGACGATAAAGTCGTCTTCACCGTGGCCCGGCGCGGTATGCACGCAGCCGGTACCGGCGTCGGTGGTGACGTGATCGCCAAGAATCACCGGCACCTGGCGGTCCAGGAACGGGTGCCGCAGGGTGAGGTGTTCCAGGGCCGCGCCCTTGAACGACGCGGACCGCTCGGCACCGGTGAGCGCGAAGCGCTCGCTGACGGTGTCCGCCAGATCTTCGGCCACCACCAGTGCCACGGCGGCGCCGTTCTGCTCACCGCTGAGCAGCACATAATCCAGCTCCGGATGCACCGCCACCGCCCGGTTGGCGGGCAGCGTCCAGGGCGTGGTGGTCCAGATCACCAGGGCCGGGGATGCGGCCTCGACGCCGGTGCGGCTGTTGAAATCCGCCGGGTCGGTGACGACGAACGCCACGTCGATGGCCGGCGACTGCTTGTCCTGGTATTCCACTTCCGCTTCCGCCAGGGCGGAGGCGCAGTCCAGGCACCAGTGCACCGGCTTGAAGCCCTTGGTCAGGTGGCCACCGGCGGCGATCTTGCCGAGCGCGCGGATGATGTTCGCCTCGGTATCGTAGTCCATGGTCAGGTAGGGGCTGTCCCAGTCCCCGAACACACCCAGGCGCTGGAAGTCACGCTTCTGGCCTGCCACCTGCTTGGCGGCGAACTCCCGGCACTTCTTGCGGAAGGTGGCGGCGTCCACCTTGTGGCCGGCCTTGCCCACCTTCTGCTCCACCTTCAGCTCGATGGGCAGCCCGTGGCAGTCCCAGCCCGGCACGTAGGGGGCATCGTAGCCGTCCAGGGTGCGCGCCTTGACGATGATGTCCTTGAGGATCTTGTTCACCGCGTGGCCGATATGAATGTCGCCGTTGGCGTACGGGGGGCCATCGTGAAGGATGAACTTGGGACGTCCGGCGGACGCTTCGCGAATCCGGCGGTACAGATCGCGCTGCTGCCATTGGTCCAGACGCTTGGGTTCGCGCTGGGACAGACCGGCCTTCATCGGGAAGTCGGTGTGGGGAAGATTAAGCGTCGCCTTGTAATCCGTCATAGTCCGTCGTCTTGGTCCAAAAAGGCTTGTACCTGTTCCAGATCCCGCCACATGGCGGCCTTGAGTTCGTCGAGGCCGTCGAATTTCTCTTCCGGCCGCACGAAATGATGAAACGCGACGCTCAAATGCGCGTCGTACAGATCACCCTGAAAATTAAGCAGATGCACTTCCAGGCGGTTTTCCTGGCCGTCCACCGACGGCCGCGTGCCCATATTGGCCGCGCCCGGATGGCCCTCGAGGCCGGCGCCGGACACCCGCACCGCGAACACCCCGTGCAGCGGCGACACCGGCCGCTTCAGGGCCAGATTCACCGTCGGCACATCCAGGGTGCGGCCCAGCTTGTCGCCGTGGCGCACGCGGCCGCTGATCGTATAAGGGCGACCCAGCAGGCGCTCGGCCAGGCGGAAATTCCCCTGCTCCAGCGCCGCGCGTACCCGCGTGCTGGACACCCGCTCGCCGTCGACTTCGCAGGTCGGCGTGTCGGTGACCTGAAAACCGAACCGCTCGCCGGCCTGCTTCAGGTAATCGAAATCACCGTCGCGGCCACGGCCGAAACGGAAGTCATCACCCACCACCAGGTAGTCGATGCCCAGGCCCTCGACCAGCAGATCCCGCACGAACGCCTCGGCGGTGAGGCTGCGGAACGACTCGTTGAACCGGGCGCACAACACCTGATCGACGCCGTAGTCGCGCAGCGCGATCAACTTGTCACGCAGGCTGTTAAGCCGCGCCGGTGCCTGGTCCGGGCAGAAAAATTCCTGCGGCTGAGGTTCGAACAGCATCACCGTGGCCAGCTTGCCACGCGCCCTGGCCTCGTCGATCACCTGATCGAGAATCCGTTGATGCCCCAGATGGACGCCATCGAAGTTGCCGATGGTGGCGACGCAGCCCCGGTGGCTCGCCCGCAGATTGTGAATGCCGCGAATCAGTCGCATTCCGCCCTCGTCAGGTTCCCGCCCGGCCGGCTTTATGCCGGCACGCGGGAGAAAAGAGGGCCGATTATAGGAATCATCGGCGCAAGTGGCGAGGTCTGAGGCCAAGAATCAGCAAGGCGAGCAGATAAACCGCCAATCCCGCCACCACGATCAGGCCCAGCCAGAGGATGCGATCCCACAGCGCCCCATTCAGCCACACCGTGGCCTGCCGTGCCAGCCAGTAGATCGCCCCGGCCATGGCACCGCCGGCCAGAGCCAGCCGCAGGCCGTGCTGCCACCAGCCCTTCATCGGCCGGTACACGCCGCCGCGGCGCAACCCTATATAAAGCAGACCGGCGTTGAGCCAGGCGGACAGCGAGGTGGCCAGCGCCAGGCCGGCGTGCTGAAGCGGCCAGATCAACGCCAGGTTCAGGGCCATGTTGGCGACCATGGCGATAATGCCGATTTTCACCGGCGTGCGGGTGTCCTGGCGGGCGAAATAGCCCGGCGCCAGAATCTTGATCAGCATGAACGCCATCAGCCCGGCGCTGTAGGCACGAAGGGATTCCGCCGAGCGCAGCACGTCGTTGGCGCCGAACTCGCCGTGGTTGAACAGGGTCGCCAGCAGCGGCTCGGCGATCACCGCCAGCGCCAGCGCCGCCGGCACGCCGATCAGCAGCACCAGTTTCAGCGCCCAGTCCAGGGTGCGGCTGAACGCTTGCGGATCATCGCCGGCGTGCTTGCCGGACAGGCTGGGCAGGATCACCGTGCCGATGGCGATGGCGAACACGCCCAGGGGCAACTCCACCAGCCGGTCGGAGTAGTACAGCCAGGTCACCGAGCCGGTCTGCAACAGGGACGCCAGCACCGTGTCCAGCAGCAGATTGATCTGGCTCACCGACACCCCGAACATGGCCGGCGCCATCAGGCGCAGGATGCGGCGCACGCCTTCGTCACGCCAGGCCATGCGCGGCACCGGCATCAAATTGAGTCGGGCCAGGAACGGCAGCTGGAACAGCAACTGCACGGTGCCGGCGATCAGCACGCCCCAGGCCAGCGCCACCGCCATGCGGCCCTCGGCGAACTGCGGCGCCAGGTAGAGGGCGCTGCCGATCAGGCTGAGATTGAGCAGCACCGGGGTGAAGGCGGGCACCGCGAAGCGGTTCCAGGTGTTGAGAATGGCGCCGGCGAAGGCGGTCAACGAGATGAAAAACAGGTACGGGAAGGTGAGCCGCAGCATTTCCACCGCCAGGGCGCGCTTGTGCGGGTCGTCGCCGAAGCCCGGGGCGAACAGCCAGATCAGCAGCGGCGCCGCCAGCACCCCGACCAGGGTGATCAGCGCCAGGGTGCCGCCCAGGGTGCCGGCGACCCGGTCGATCAGCGCCTTGGTGGCGGCCGCACTGCCCTCGTCACGCTGGCGGGTGCGGTATTCGCTGAGCACCGGCACGAAGGCCTGGTTGAAGGCGCCCTCGGCGAACAGGCGGCGCAGGAAATTGGGGATGCGGAACGCCACGAAGAAAGCGTCGGTGCCCGCCGAGGCGCCCAGCAGCCGTGCCAGCACCACGTCGCGGACCAGCCCCAGCACCCGCGACAGCAGCGTCATGCTGCTCACCACCAGGGTCGAAGCCAGCAAACCGCCCTTTTTACCCGCTGTTTCCTGCTCGTCCATCCCGGCGCCTCCGAAAAACCGGCCAAGAGTAACCAAAGCCCGCCGTCACCGCCACAGGCCCGCCCCGGGGATTGACAATCCGCACCCGGATCGGCATAGTTGCGCGTCTTCAGGACCGGCCAATGGCAGCATCCGCCCGGTCCTAATCGATTATCACCATCGAATTACCGATTTATATATAGGAGCAGGACCTTGGCTAACTCACCGCAAGCACGCAAGCGCGCGCGTCAGGCGGAACAGCGTCGTAAGCACAACGCAGCGATGCGTTCCATGGTGCGTACGTACCTCAAGAAGGTGAACGCGGCCATTGCGTCCGGCGACCAAGGCGCCGCTCAGCAAGCGTACCAAAAGGCGACCTCGGTGCTGGATAAGGCCACCCAGAAGGGTAAGTTCCACCCGAACAAATCCGCTCGTCATAAGAGCCGCCTGAACGCCAAGATCAAGGCCATGGCGGCCTGATCGATCGAACGCGTTCGCTAAAAAAACCGGCCTCTGGCCGGTTTTTTTATGCCTGAAGATCCGCCTCCGACTACAGCACCACCATATTGTCCCGGTGGATCAGTTCTTCCTCGTTCATAAAGCCCAGCACGTCGGCAATCTCGTGGCTCTTCTTGCCGCACAGGCGGCGGGCGTCGGCGGCGTCGTAGTTGACCAGACCGCAGGCCACGCGCTCGCCGTGCCGGTCCTCGCAGGCCACCATCTCACCGCGCGAGAACTGGCCGAACACATCCACCACCCCCACCGGCAACAGGCTGGAGCCGGCCTCGCGCAGCCGCCGGGCGGCGCCGTCGTCGAGAATCAGCCGGCCGCGCATGCGCAGATGCCCCGCCAGCCACTGCTTGCGGGCGTTCATCGGCGAGGTGTCCGGCAGCAGCGTGGTGCCCGGGGCCTGGCCATCGACCAGCTCGGTGAGCACCTCCGGGCGGCGCCCGGAGGCGATGGTGGTCATGGTGCCCGAGCGCGCCGCCAGCGCGGCGGCGCGCACCTTGGTGGTCATGCCGCCACGACCCAGCCCGGAGCCGCCACCGCCGGCCATGGCGGCCAGCGCCGGGTCGGAGGCACGGGCGCTGGGAATCAGGCGCGCCGCCGGGTTCTGGCGGGGGTCGGCGTCGAACAGGCCGTCCTGGTCGGTGAGGATCACCAGCCGCTCGGCTTCCACCAGGTTGGCCACCAGGGCGGCCAGGGTGTCGTTATCGCCGAAACGGATCTCGTCGGTGACCACGGTGTCGTTTTCGTTGACCACCGGCACCACGGAAAAGCCCAGCAGCGTCAGCAGGGTGCTGCGCGCGTTCAGGTAGCGCTTGCGGTCGGAGAGGTCGTCGTGGGTGAGCAGTACCTGGGCGGTGTGCAGCCGGTGCTTCTGGAAGCAGGATTCCCAGGCCTGCACCAGCCCCATCTGGCCGACGGCGGCGGCGGCCTGCAGCTGATGCACGGAATCCGGGCGGCGCGCCCAGCCCAGCCGGGTCATGCCCTCGGCCACCGCGCCGGAGGACACCACCATGACGTCGATGCCGCGCTCGCGCAGGGCCACCATGCGGTCCACCCAGACCTGCATCAGGTCCCGGTCCAGGCCGCGGCCGTCGTTGGTGAGCAGAGCGCTGCCAATTTTGATTACCCAGCGTGCGCGTTGCGCCATGGTGCCTTTCCCGCTTTCAGTAAAGTGATGACCGATCAGGGTTCGTAGACGATCTCCACGTCGTGATCGTCATCATCATCGTCGTCGTCATTGTCGCGGGCCGCGCGGCGGTCCCGCTTGATTTCCTGGATCTTCTCGCGGGCCTCTTCTTCCAGGCGCGCGCGCAGTTCCCGCTGCTCGGCGGCGTAGTCCGGGTCTTCCTGTTCGCGCAGACGGCGCTCTTCGATGGCGTTCATCAGCGCGTAGACCAGTTCTTCGCAGCCCACGCCGGCGGCGGCGGAAAGACGGAACACCGGCCCCTGCCAGCCCAGCTCGTCGACGATCTCAGCGACCCGCTGCTCGGCCTCGTCGTCGGGCAACAGGTCGATCTTGTTGAACACCAGCCAGCGTTCCTGCTCCGCCAGCGCCGGGGAGAACCGGTCCAGCTCGTCGGCGATAATGTCGATGTGGTCCGCCGGGTTGCCGTCCAGGGGCGCCATGTCCACCACATGCAGCAGCAACCGGGTGCGCGCCAGGTGCTTCAGGAAGCGGATACCCAGGCCGGCGCCCTCGGCGGCCCCCTCGATCAGGCCGGGAATATCGGCGACCACGAAGCTGCGGTAGCGGTCCGCCTTCACCACCCCCAGGTTGGGGATCAGGGTGGTGAAGGGGTAGTCCGCCACCTTGGGCTTGGCGGCGGAAATGGCGCGGATCAGGGTGCTTTTGCCGGCGTTGGGCATGCCCAGCAGGCCCACGTCCGCCAGCACCTTGAGCTCCAGCCGCAGGCGCCGGTTTTCACCGGGCGTGCCGTTGGTGGTCTTGCGCGGCGCCTGATTGACGCTGCTTTTGAAGTGCACGTTGCCGAGCCCGCCGCGGCCGCCCCGCGCCACCATCACCTTCTGGTCGGCGGCGGTCAGGTCGGCGAGCACCTCTTCGGTGTCCACGTCCACCACGGTGGTGCCCACCGGCACTTTCAGCACCACGTCCTCGGCGGATTTACCGGTCATCTGGCGGCCCTTGCCGGGCTCGCCGTTGCGCGCCTTGAACGAGCGCTCGTAGCGGTAATCCACCAGGGTGTTCAGGTTGGTGTCCGCCTCCACGTACACGTGCCCGCCGGCGCCGCCGTCTCCCCCGTCGGGGCCGCCGAACTCCACGTACTTTTCACGACGGAAGCTCAGGCAGCCGTGCCCCCCGCTTCCGGCGCGGACATCAATGGTGGCTTCGTCGACGAATTGCATGGTGACGGCTCTTAATAGCGATTAAAGGAGGCATTCTAACGTAGGGCGCCCGGTCGCTCACAAAAAATCGCCAGGAGCGATTTTTGACGTCGCGCCAGCGACGGCCCGAAGGGTGGCCGCCAGGGAAGGCGGCCACAAAAAAGCCCCGCGGGCGCAAGCCTCGCGGGGCTTTTTCAGATCCCGGAGGGATCAGGCCACGGGCTCGATCACCACGTATTTGCGGCTGAGCGGGCCTTTGACTTCGAACTTAACGCGTCCGGCTTCCTTGGCGAAGATGGTGTGGTCCTTGCCAATCCCGGTGTTCACTCCGGGGTGGAAACGGGTGCCGCGCTGGCGAACGATGATTTCGCCGGCCTGAACGACCTGGCCGCCGAAGCGCTTCACGCCAAGGCGTTTACTTTCCGAGTCGCGACCGTTACGAGTACTACCACCGGCTTTTTTATGTGCCATGTTTCAATCCTCTCGTTGCGTCCGGATCAGCCCTGGATCCCGGTGATTTTCACCGCAGTGTACCACTGGCGATGGCCCTGCTGCTTGCGGGAATGCTTGCGGCGGCGGAACTTCACAATCTTGATCTTCTTGTGACGGCCCTGCTCAACCACTTCGGCGGTGACCTTGGCGCCTTCCAGCAGCGGCTGGCCGACCTTCACGTCGTCGCCGTCGGCGACCAGCAGCACTTGATCAAAGTCCACGGATTCACCGGTGGCCACTTCGATCTTTTCCACGCGCAGGGTGTCACCCTCTTCAACGCGGTACTGCTTGCCACCCGTTTTGATGACTGCGTACATCTACTTGCTCCAGATGGTTCCTCTTGGGCGGACCCGGCCCTGAAATCAGGCGGTCGCTTTCGGTGCCCGTGGGATGATTAAATCGGGTCGCGAAGTGTACGCTAAAGGTTGATGCGCCTCAAGCCCGCATGACACGGCTTTTACAGCGACCTTCCGGTGGCCGGGTTTTCTTGACTGGCCGGGCCCCGCTGCTAGCATTGCCCGCTGTTTACCGCCCCTTTTTAGCCGGATAGCTACTTCATGGATTTCAAGGCCATCAGCTCTGTCGTCGCCGAGGATTTCGAGGCGGTGAACCGCTTCATCACCCACCACCTGGACACCGAGGTACCGCTGATCCGCGAGGTGGGGGAGTACATCGTCGACTCCGGCGGCAAACGCCTGCGCCCGCTGGTGGGGCTGCTGAGCGCGCGAGCATCCGGCTACACCGGCGCCCAGCACGTGGATGTGGCGGCGGTGATCGAATTTCTGCACACCGCCACCCTGCTCCACGACGACGTGGTGGACGAATCCAGCCTGCGCCGGGGCCGGCCCACGGTGAACGCGGTCTGGGGCAACTCCGCCAGCGTGCTGGTGGGGGACTTCCTGATTTCCCGGGCGTTCCAGCTTATGGTGGCGCTGCGTGATCAGCGCCTGCTGGAGATTCTCTCGCAGAGCACCAACACCATCTCCGAGGGCGAGGTGCTGCAGCTGATCAATACCCGTGACCCGAGCACCACCGAGCCCAGCTACATGCGCGTGATCCACCACAAGACCGCCAAGATGTTCGAATCGGCGGCGGAGACCGGCGCGGTGCTGGGCGCCCGCACGGAAACGGACTTTTCCCAGGCGTTCGCCACTTTTGGCCGCCATTTGGGCATCGCCTTCCAGCTGATCGACGACGTGCTCGACTACCAGGGCGACGTCAATGAGCTCGGCAAGAACGTGGGCGACGACCTGGCCGAGGGCAAACCCACCCTGCCCCTGATTTACGCCATCCAGCACGGCGCCCCGGAGCAGGCCGGGCTGATCAAGGACGCGATTCGCACCGGCGGCCTGGAACAGCTGGAACAGATCGTCGAGATCGTGCACGACTGCGGCGGCCTCAGCTACACCGTGGAGCGGGCCGCCGAGCAGACCCGGCTGGCCCTGGATGCGCTGGCGCCGGTGCCCGCTTCCCGCTACAAGGACGCGCTCCACAATCTGGCGGAAGAATCCTTGAAGCGGACGCACTAAACTGCATTGATGGAGTCGAACCACGACCCCGTTTCAGTGAACGCCCTTACGGAGACCACACGGATGAAATCGACCCTCGCCACGCTTTTCACCGGCGCCGCCTTGGCGCTGTCGCTGACCGGCTGCGCGCTCAGCCCCCAGCAGATCGAAGTGAAACCCACCGCCGAAGTGCAGCCCGCCAACCGCGGCAACAACCAGCCGGTGCAGGTGATCGCGGTGGATTCCCGGGACAGCAAAGCGTTCGGCTCGCGGGGCGGTGTGTACAAGGACACCTCCCTGGTGCAGCCGGCCAACGACCTGCGCCCGGCGATCGCCGAGACCGTCCGCCAGGGGCTGCAGACGCTGGGCTACAACGCCTTCAACCCGGGCGACGAGGCCACCACCCTGGAAGTGCGCCTGGAAAAACTGGAGTACATCCCCGAAGAGGGGTCGGTGGTCAACGAAGTGACCCTGAACCTGGAGCTGGTGGCCGAGGCCCGGCGCGGCGACACCACCCATGTGGGCACCTACAAGAGCAGCGTCGAGCACGACCTGCCCTTTACGCCGTCGGCGGCGCGCAACCAGGAAATGGTCAACGACATCCTCAGCCGTTCCATCGAGCGGATGCTCAACGACCCGGAAATGCAGGCCTTCCTGGCCGGCAACGACAACCCCTGAGCGGGTCCGTCAATCGTTTTCAGGCGTCACCGACACCGAGGGCGCCTCGGGGTCGGTGAGGTCGACGGTGAGCACCAGGGGGCGGCAGCAGATGTGGCAGTCCTCCACATACTCCTGATCCCCCTGGGACGGATCCACCAGGGCCTCGAAATGCTCCCAGCAGTGGGGGCATTGCACGCCCACCGCGATTAATTCCATCTCTAGCTCTCCTCGGGCAGCGCCAGCCGCGCCAGCCAGTCCGGCGTGCCGTCCACCGGCACCGGCTCGCCCTGCCCCCACACCGGCCCGGGCCAGCAGGGGTCGTCGCGAAAGCGGGCGATGATGTGCACGTGCAGCTGCGGCACCAGATTGCCGAGGGCGCCGAGATTGATCTTGTCGGCGCCGGTGACCCTCTCCAGCTCCCCGGCAAGGTGGTTCACGGTCGACAATAGCCGCTGCTGGTCCGCCGCCGGCAGGTGGTGCCACTCGCGCAGACCGTCGCGCTTGGGCACCACGATCAGCCAGGGGAAACGGGCATCACGCATCCAGCGCAGCCAGCACAGTTCAGTCTCGCCCAGGGCGCCGGTGTCCGCCGCCAGGCGTGGGTGTAATTCCGTCATTTTCGATTCCGTGGTCACGCCACCGGGCCGATCCCGGCGGCAAAAGATGCGATCGTACGAAAAACGCTCTAGGATGATGCGCAAAAATAAGAATATAGCGGCGCCGTCTGCCTGGCGCCGGCTTAACCATACCTGCTTGGGGGAAAGTCATGGAATGGGTTGCCATCATTACCGTCGTGGCGTTGCTGCAGTGCGCGCTGTTCAGCTTTGTCGTCGGCCGTGCCCGGGTCAAGTACCAGATCCGCGCGCCGGCGGTGCAGGGCCACGAACTGTTCGAGCGCAGCCTGCGCGTGCACGCCAACACGGTGGAGCAGCTGATCCTGTTCCTGCCCGGCCTGTGGCTGTGCGCCTGGTATCTGGAACCGCGCGCCGCCGCGGCGCTGGGGGCGCTGTTCGTGATCGGCCGGCAGCTCTATTTCAACGCCTATCTGGCGTCGCCCCGGGACCGGGGGCGCGGCTTTCTGCTCGGCTTCCTGGCCACCCTGACGCTGCTGCTGGGCGGCCTGGGCGGCGCCGTGGCGGATCTGATCGCCAGGTTGTAGCGCCGTTCAGCGGTAGTCCGACGGGCTCTTACCGGTCCAGCGCCGGAACGCGCGGGCAAAATTGGAGGCGTCCGAATAGCCCAGCGCCAGGGCGATATCG
Source organism: Alloalcanivorax sp. (assembly GCF_964221125.1). NCBI lineage: Bacteria > Pseudomonadati > Pseudomonadota > Gammaproteobacteria > Oceanospirillales > Alcanivoracaceae > Alloalcanivorax > Alloalcanivorax sp. Next base: position 15,199 of record NZ_CAXPXK010000111.1, on the reverse strand, counting down.
TCCACGGAACGCCCGCTCTGGGTGAGGTACTCCACCGCCAGCCCCTTGCGCAGATCATCCAGCAGCTTCTGATAGCTGGTGCCCAGCTGCTGGAGTTTGCGTTTGAGCGTGCGCGACGACATGTGCATCTCCGACGCCACCTCCTCGACGCCCGGAAACCCGCCGGAGCCCGCCAGCATCACCCGCCGCACCTGGCCCAGCAGCGCCGGCGGCGCCTTGATCTGCTCCATTTCCTGCTCGCACTGAGCGGCGGCCATCTGCGCCAGGCGCGGGTCGGCGAAGCGCAACCGCCGTTGCAGGCGCTCGGCGGGGAAGCGCATCTGGCTGTAGGCGCAGTCGAAATAGATCGGCACCGGAATCATCGGCCGCAGCCGGGAAAAGTATTCCGGTTCCGGGTAGGCGAAGCGCAGCTCGCCGAGGATCTCGATGTCCGGCATCAGCTGCAGGCCCATGAAGTGGAAGCTGGAGAACAGGCTTTCGGTGAGCAGCGGCCCGTGCTCGCCGAGCGACAGCATCTCGTTGAGCTGCAGCACCGCCCACTCGCCCTCCACGAAAGCTTCCAGCTGGACGATGGTGCCGCGGGTGCGGAAAAACTTCACCGCCAGCTCGATGGCGTCGCCCAGGGTATTGCTGCTCATCGCCGCGTAGCCGAGAAACCCGTGCGACGACAGCGGCATGGAGGCGCCCAGTTCCCAGCCGATCCAGGGCTCGCCGGTCAGCTCCACCAGCCGCCGGGAGAAGCGCTTGAAGGTCAGGGCGGTGACACGGGCCTTGGGATCGCGCCAGCAGCCCGGCTCGATGTCCAGCCCGGCCAGCGCTTCCTGTTCGTCGATGCCCCGTTTTTGCAGGGCCTCCAGCATCGGGCCCAGGTATTCGGCGGACAGGGTGTAGTCCTCCGCCGTCATTTTTAGAATCGTCATACGTTTTGCCCGTCTTCACCAACCTGTGTCTTCGTCCGCCCTAGGGCCTTCGTACCGATGGCCCAAAATGACCAGACAGGCCACAAGATACCCGTTTCCCAAGCGCGGGAGCAAGTCCTCGCCGGCCGGGAGCCATAACCCGCAGGTTTGTGTATTGCCGCCCCCGGCCCGCTCTTGCTAGCGTGAATCTCCATTCTTCATGCCGAGGATACGGTCATGACCGCCGCCACCCTGAAAGGAAAGACCCTGTTCATCACCGGTGCCAGCCGCGGCATCGGCAAAGCCATCGGCGTGCGCGCCGCCCGTGACGGCGCCCGGGTGGTGCTGTTCGCCAAGACCACCGAGCCGCACCCCAAGCTGCCGGGCACGCTCTATACCGCCGCCGAGGAAATCCGCGAGGCCGGCGGCGAGGCCCTGGTGTGCGTCGGCGACATCCGCTACGAGGATCAGGTCCAGGCCGCCGTGGACAAGGCCGAAGCCGAGTTCGGCGGCATCGACATTCTGGTCAACAACGCCAGCGCCATCGCCCTGACCCCCACCGAAGGCACCACCATGAAGTCCTACGACCTGATGAATCAGGTCAACAGCCGCGGCACCTTCATGACCAGCAAGCTGTGTCTGCCGCTGCTGCGCCGGGCGGACAACCCGCACATTCTCAATCTGTCGCCGCCGCTGAATATGAATCCGGCCTGGTTCGGCCGCCATCTGGCCTACACCATGGCCAAGTACGGCATGAGCCTGTGCGTGCTGGGCATGGCGGACGAATACGCCGGCAAGGTGGGGGTGAACGCGCTCTGGCCGCGCACGGCCATCAACACCGCCGCGGTGCGCAACCATCTGGGCGGCGAGATGGCGGTGCGGGCGGCGCGCCAGCCGGAGATCATGGCGGACGCGGCGCACTGGATCCTGACCCGGCCGCAGGCGGAGTGCAGCGGCAACTTCTTTATCGACGACGAGGTGGTCCGCCAGGCCGGCGTCACCGACCTGTCGGTGTACAAGGTCGACCCGCAGCTTTCCGACGACCAGTTGCTGCCTGATTTCTTCCTCGATTAACCCCGCCGCCACCGCCCTGTCCGGGCCGCCGGCGCCACTGGCAAAGATTGTCACATCTTGCCGGCGCGCGCCGGTGGTCGCGCCGCCGCCCTACCCCCGCTGCGCCAACCGACTGATTTTCCAGCAAAAAAATTTTTATATGCCTTGGCATGGTTCTCGCTTCCTCTGAGTCAGGCAACGAGTGAAGCGTCATGAGCAAGGTGATAAGAATTGAAAAGCGGCATCCGGAAACCGCTCTGGAGAACCTGAACCGGCTCACCGGCCTGGATTTTCAGGACTGGCCGGAGTCCCTGCTGGAGTGTGGCGACGATGTCACCGCCGGAAACGGCCGCACCGAAAACCCGAAGCGTCGGGGGGAGCGGGCCTTGCCGCCACGGCGGCGGGCCCATCAAGGGGGGTAAGGAGCCGGGCCCGCGAAAGGGGAGCGGGCCCGGCGACCTTTTTTCAGCAAGCCATGCCTGGCCGGCTCAGTAGTTGGAGATCAGCTTGTCCTGGGGGCGCAGCGCCGTGCCGCGCCGCTGCATGTACAGCTCTTCCACCACATAGCGCATGCCCGGATCCGACAGCCGCAGGGACACCTGAACCTGCTCGACGCTGTCATTGAACCGCAGCCGAACCAGCCCGGACAGCAAGGCGCTGCCGTCACCGTTCACTTCGGCGGCATCGACCAGAATGGCCTGGTCGTTGTTGGTGTCCAGGTAACGCACCAACAACTGGACCGTGCCCGGCTTCCCGGAGATTCGCGCCCAGGCCGCCACATTGAACTCGGCATCCCATTGCCGCGCTTTGGCCGGACGCCCGTCCGCCCAAATCCGGCTGGGCACCTTGGCAATGAATTTCTCAATCATGAATTCGTATCTCTGCCGATTAATACTTTCCTATGGAGTGTAAGCGCTCGGTATGGGTTCCCGCCACGTTTGACTTGGCGGCCCGGCTGGGAATTCCGTCACAGCACGTCACATCCATCACCCTCACTGATTGTCCTATTGTCAGACAGTAGTGCCGCCCGCCGGCGGCCCGGCGCCCTACTATACCGTCCATCGAGGCGCGACCTCCCGGGTCGCCGACATTCTCAGCAAGAGAGAGGAACGATCATGGGTGAACTGAAAGAGATTCGCGACCAGCAAGACAACCTGATTCAGCGTGCCAAGGCCCTGGGCAACAAACTGTACCTGGCCGGTCTGGGTGCCTACAGCAAAGCCGGTGACAGCTCCGAAGAGCTGTACGACAAGTACGTACAGGCCGGCCAGGAAGCCTATGGCGACGACGCCGAAGGCAAATCCAAGGCCCTGCTGGCAAGCCGCGGCCTGGTAGTAAGCACTCGCAAACTGATCGACGAAGCGCCCCGGAAGCGCCATGAGCTGTACGAGCAGTTCGTCGCCAGCGGCAAGCAGGAGCGCGGCGAGAAGGCCGAGGAAACCAACGAATTCGTGCTCGCCGGCCTGGGCGCCGTGAGCACCCTGCGCGAACAGAGCCAGAAACTGTTCGACGATCTGGTCAGCACCGGCGAGAAAGAGCGCGCCTGATTTCTGGAATTCTGCCTACTCTCCTTTAATGGGGCCCTCCCGGGCCCCTTTTTTTCGCCCGGCTTTGGCCCGAATACCCCATGACAGGGACCGGACAGCGGACTAGTCTCTGCATTTCAGCACGGTGTGCGATTCCGCCACCGCTTTTTCGACCACGGGACCACGCAGCATGGCAAAACGCGGACGGGAACGGCGCCCCGCTTCCACCACCGGGCGCCTCTGGAAACTGACCGGTATGACGACGTCCATCGCCACCCGTGTCGCCTCGCATCAGGTGAAAGGGCTGTTTCAGTCGGAACAGGACCGGGCCACCAGCCGCGAAGCGCTGATGCGCCATATCGGCCAGGAGGTGGCCGCCACGCTCGGGCAGATGAAAGGCGCGGTGATGAAGGTCGGGCAGATCGCCTCGCAGATGCAGGACGTGCTGCCCCGCGAGATCAGCGAGCAGCTGGCGGTGCTGCAGAACGCCTCGGCGCCGATGCCCTTCCACGTGATCCGCCGGCAACTGGAGAAGGAGCTGGGCGGCCCGGTGGGCGACTACTTCCAGGTGTTCGACGAGGCGCCGTTCGCGGCCGCCTCCATCGGCCAGGTGCACCGGGCCACCACGCTGGCCGGCGACGACGTGGTGGTGAAAATTCAGTACCCGGCGGTCAAGGCCTCGATCGACTCGGACATGAAGCACCTCAAGCGCATCCTCAAACTGGGCAGCTTGCTGCGCGTCGACGAGCGCGCGCTGGACGCGGTGTTCAAGGAGATCCGCGCGCAGCTGGAAGAGGAACTCGATTACCTGCGCGAAGCGGACAACGTGCGCCTGTTCCAGGCGTTCCATGCGGAGGACGACGATGTGGTGATCCCCACCGTGTTCGCCGACCTGTCCGGCGCCACGGTACTGACGTTGAGCTTCGAGGACGGCGTGCCCCTAGAGAACGTCAGCGACGCCAACGGCTTTGATCAGGCGTTGCGTAACCGGCTGGGCGAGCGGCTGTTCGATATTATCGGGCGGCAGATTTTCGAACTGCGCACCGTGCACTGCGATCCCCATCCGGGCAATTTCGCGTTCCGCACCGACGGCAGCATCGTGTTGTACGATTTCGGCGCGGTGAAACGGCTGCCGGAAGAAGACGTGCGCCTGATGGCCACCCTGGTGCGCGCCTCACTGGATGGGGACTGGCGGGCCCTGGACCGGGCCTTGCTGGCGATCGGCGCGCGGCGCAGCGACAGCGAGGTGTCCGACCGTCTCTACCAGGCCTGGGTGCCACTGCTGCTCAAGGCGTTCGCCGAAACCCCCTTCGACTTCGCCCAGGCCAGCCTGCACCAGGACGTGGTGCAGCAGGCTCGCCGCACGCCGCTGGAAGAGATGCTCAAGTTCCAGCCCAGTTCACGCACCTTGCTGGTACAGCGGGTGGTGGGCGGCCACTACTGGACTATGAAAAACCTGGGCGTGGCGACCGCTTTCCGGCCAAGACTGGAGAAGCTGCTGACCCGGGCGGGCTGACCGTTATCGCGGACAGCAAAACGCCGGCTTGCGCCGGCGCTGTCGGGGGCGGAGTAAGAGAGGATCAGAAAGCGGAGCGCAGGCCCACGCTGACCCCGGAGATTTCCTCCTCGTCCTGATCGTAATAGCGCATGTATTCCAGGTTGGCGCCCAGGGTGTCGGTGATATTGAAATCCAGGCCGGCGCCATAGGATTCGTCCTCGAACCGCTCGCTTTCGTCCGTGCTGACACCGGCCACGGTGTACTTAACGTCCGCTTTCATTTTGCTGTAGCCGCCGATCACATAGGGGTGGATCGAATCGGACAGCGGCGCGGAGAGTTTCAGGTAGCCGCCGTACATGTGGTCCATGTCGTACTCGAAGGTACCCAGGGGCGCGTTCTTGGAATCACCGTCAATACCGGTGCCGCCGCGCGCTTCCAACGCGATAAAATCATTGAACTCAAAGCCGGCCCGCAACGTGACGCCGTCCACTTTCAGGGTGTCCTCATCGACGTCGTCGTTGTCGTACTGAATCTGATTGTAGTTGGCGCCGATGTAGGGCCCGGCCGCGAAAGCGCCGCCGGCCATCACCGAACAGGACAACACCATTGCACTACTCAGGATTCGGATCTTCATGTGCCTCTCCTTTGCGTTAGAAGTCAGTAATTTGAACATTGGCGCTTGGAGCCGTTCCTCCGGCCCGGTTAAATACGGTAAAAGGGCAGTGACGGAGTTCACGCTTTGCGAGGGGGAACACTAATGCAGGGAGCTTCATGGTTGGCGGGGCTCTGCTTTCTTCTTTTCGCGGGCACGGTGCAGGCTCTGGAATTGGGGAAGCAGCGCTCTGATTATCAGGCGTCACCGGACCTGCGCTGGCTGGAAGCCGCGCCCGGTGAACTGTCGCCCGAGCAGGCCCTGGAAGCATTGCGCAGCGGAAAGGGCCAGCGGCTGGGCAGCCGTTATCCGGCGATGGGGTTTCGGGAACAGGACCAGTGGTTCCTGCTAAGCCTGGACAACCAGTCCGACACCGGGCTCTGGTACCTGCGCGCCGGGCGGCCGCATCTGGATTATCTGGACCTGTATATCTATGACGCCGCGGGCACCCTGCTGCGCCACCAACGCAGCGGCGACCGGGTGCCCTTCGCGGAACGCCCCTTCCCTCATCACCAACTGGTTTTTCCGCTCGCCATTCCCCAGCAGGCGCAATGGTCGGTTCTGTTCCGGGCCCGTGGCGACAACGTGATCGACTTTCCCTTGTCGATTCGCGCCCCGGACGAATTCAACCAGCATGACGGCTACCTGAAGCTCAGCTACGGCTTTTATTTCGGCTCGGTACTGATCATGTGCCTGTTCAATTTGCTGATTTTTTTCTCCATCCGCGAGCCCAGTTATCTGCTTTACGTCCTCTATTTGGGCTTTTTCGGTTTGAACCTTTTCGCCCGCGAGGGGCTCGCCTATCAGTGGCTCTGGCCCGTCGCCAGCGAATGGAACCACCGCAGTTTGCCGGTACTGAATTTACTGACGCTGGCCTTTTCGATGTTTTTTTCCTGCTCGTTCCTGGAGCTCAAAAAAGCGGCCCCGGGGCTGAACCGCGTTCTCATGCTGGTGGGCCTGGCACTGATCGCGCTGGCCCCTTTCACCCTGCTCAACTTCACGTTTTTTATTCAGTTTTCTTCGGCGATTATTTTCCCCTGGCCGTTCATCGCCATCGCCCTGGCGATCTGGTCGATCCGCCAGGGTTACCAGCCGGCGCGCTTCTTCTTGCTGGCGTTCACCGCCGTGGGCCTGGCCTCGGTGATCTATATTCTAAAAACCTTCAACCTGATCGGCGGCAGCTGGTTGATCGAAAACGCGCTGCAGCTGGGCACCGTGACCGAGGCGCTGTTACTCTCCTTCGCGCTGGCCCACCGCATGACCACCCTGAAGTCGGAGAACGAGCGCATCCACAAGGAGGCCCAGGAAGCGCTGGAACGCCGCGTCGAGGAACGCACCCATGAACTGAACACGGCCCTCAGCGCCCGCAGCGAGTTCCTCGCGGTTATGAGCCATGAAATCCGCACGCCGCTCAACGGCATTATCGGCACCGTGGATATGTTGCGGGATTCAGATCTGGACGAGGCGCAGCGGCGCCAGTTGCATGTGATTGAGCAGTCCGGCAACACTTTGCTGGATTTGATCAATGACGTGCTGGACTACTCCCGGCTGGACGCGGGCAAGATGCCCATCGAGCAGACCGGGCTGGATCTGCCGGCGCTGATCGGCGAATGCGTGGCGCTGTTCGAGCACCGCGCCCGCCTCAACGCCAACGCCCTGAGCGAGAATCTGGACCCGGATCTCGGTGAGTATTGCGTCGGCGATCCGGTGCGGCTGCGCCAGATCCTGGTCAACCTGATCAGCAACGCGGTCAAATTCACCGAGAACGGCCGCATCCAGGTCTCCGCGCGGCGGGACGAGGCCAACCGGGACTATGTCCTGTTCGAAATCACCGACACCGGCATCGGCATTCCCGCCGACCAGCAGTCGCGGTTGTTCGACTATTTCCACCAGGGCGATCAGACCAGCCGGCGCCGCTACGGCGGCACCGGCCTGGGGCTGGCGATCTGCCGGCAGCTGGCGGAAATCATGGGCGGTGAGATCGGCTTCCAGAGCAGCGAGGCGCGCGGCTCTTGTTTCTGGGTGCGGCTACCGCTTCCCGCCGGCAAGGCCCAGGCGGAGGCCGCGGTGCCGGAGCAGGAACGCCCCGCCAGCGTGGTCGGCGCCCGGCTGCTGATTGTCGACGACAACCACATCAACCTGCTGGTGGCCGAAGGGCTGTGCCGCAAGCTCGGCCACCAGTGCGAAACCGCGGAAAGCGGCGCCGAGGCGCTGGCGGTATTGCTGTCGCGGCCGGCGCAGTTCGATCTTATTCTGATGGATTGCGAGATGCCGGACATGGACGGCTTCGAAACCACCCGCGCGATTCAGGGCCTGCAGCGTCAGGGCCGTCTGCCGGTGATCCCGGTGATCGCCCTGACCGCCCACGCGGTGCCGGACAAGATCGCCGCCTGCCACGACGCCGGCATGATCGGGCATATCGCCAAGCCGGTGAACCTGCGCCGCCTGGACGAGGCCCTCAGCGGTGCATTGAGGGGCATGGCGAACAGCCGCTAGACGCTTTTCAGCAGATAGTCGGTGAAGCGGCTCAGGTCATTGAGCGAGGCGCAGCGCCGCGCGGCGCGGCAATAGGGTTGGTAGCGGGCCATGATGGCATCGCCGCTGTTCCAGCGCGAAGGCGGCTCCGGATTCAGCCAGAACACCTGTTTGGCACGGCGCGACACTTCGGCCAGATGCTGCTCACCGGCGGGGAGATCGTTGTTACGCGCATCGCCCAGAATGATCACGGTGGTGTGGCGGTCGATCTCGGACCCGCACAGCGCCACGAATTCCTCGAACATGGTGCCGTAGTCGGTGCCGCTGCCGGACACCCGGTCGAGAATCCGACCCACCGCCACGTCCGGCGGATAGCGGTCGAAATCATCGGTGACCTCGTCGAAGCGGGCGGCGAACGCAAAGCTGCGCACCCGCGGCAGCACATCGGTCATCGCGTAGAGGAACTGCAACAGAAACCGGGCGGCGTCCCGCACCGAGCTGGAGACATCGCAGATCACCAGCACCTTGGATTTGAGCCGGCGCTTCTGGCGCCAGTGCAGCTGCACCGGCACGGCGTTATAGCGCAGGCTGGACGCCAGGGTGCGGCGCGCATCCAGGGTGCCGCGCTTGGCTTTTTTCTGGCGCCGCTGATGGAGGCTGGCGAGCCGGCGCGCCATGCGCCGCACCAGGGTCTGCACCTGTTTGAATTCACGCAGGTCGCGAAACGGGGCCGCGCGCATGGTGTGTTCGCGCAGGGCACGTCCATGGGCGCGCCCGTGCAAATTGAACTGCCGCCGCACATGGCGCACCGCCAGCTCGCGAACCTGCTGGCGCCACTCACGCAGCTCGCCGACACGGCGCTGGTCGGCACCGCGCGGTGAAGCGTCCAGCCGCAGGATCTCATCGTCCACCGCGCCCATGCCCATGTTCATCAACAGCCGGCGGGCGTAAAGACCCTGCTGGGTGATCACCTGCATATCGGTGAAGTCCATCTCGCCGGCGTTGCGTGCCAGGGTCTGCTCCAGCTGCCCCGCGTCCTGCGCCACCAGCTCCGCGGCCTGCTCGGACAGGCCCTGCCCTTCCTGGGGCGAGAGCGGTTCGCCGCCCTCGTCCTGATCGCCGGCGTCCTCGTCCTCGGCGGATTCAAACTGGAAAAACGCCTCGAAACAGGCGTCAAAGTCCGGGCGCTCCTGCTGGCTTTTCACCAGGGTGAGCGCCAGGGTCTCGCGGAACTGGTCGCGGGGGTGGTAGCCGATCAGGGCGGCGGCGCGGAACGCTTCTTCCGCCTCCGTGGGCGAAACGCGCACGCCCGCGCCGCGCAGGGCGCGGACGAACTCATGCAAACGGCGGTCGGCCATGGTGGCGCCTCAGGCGGAACGGGGTTTACGGAACCAGTGCGGCAGCAGGTCGCGGGCCAGCGCCACGTCCTGCTCGTTCTTGAGCACCAGCGCCAGGGTCTGCTCCACCAGCTCCGGCTCAAGGGTGTCCGCGTGCAGCAGCACCAGGGCGCGCGCCCAGTCCAGGGTTTCCGAGATCGCCGGCAGCTTCTTCATGTCCTGCTCGCGCAGGTGCTGGATGAACGCCACCAGCTGATCGCGCAGCTGCTCGCCCAGCTCCGGCACGCGCTCGGCCAGAATGCGGCGCTCCAGGGCGGCGTCGGGATAGGGAATATAGAGATGCAGGCAGCGCCGCTTGAGCGCGTCGGAGAGCTCCCGCTGGTCGTTACTGGTGAGGAACACCAGCGGCTGATGCCGGGCCTTCACGGTGCCCATCTCCGGGATCGAAATCTGGAAATCGGACAACAGCTCGAGCAGAAAGGCTTCGAATTCCTGATCCGCCTTGTCGATCTCATCGATCAACAGCACCACGGGTTCGTCGGCGCGCAGGGCGCGCAGCAGCGGCCGCGGTTCGAGGAAGGTGTCGCTGTAGAAGGCATCGCCGAGATCGCCGAGCCGTTCCATGCTCTGCTCGAGGCTGTCGGTGTCCGCCAGCATCCCGCTGAGCTTGTCACGCAGCAACTGGGTGTAGAGCAGCTGCTTGCCGTACTTCCACTCGTACAGCGCGCGGCTTTCGTCCAGGCCTTCGTAGCACTGCAGGCGGATCAGCGGCGCTTCCAGGAAGGCGGAGGCGGCTTTCGCCAGTTCCGTCTTGCCCACCCCGGGCGGGCCCTCCACCAGCACCGGCTTGTGCAGCTGCGCCGCCAGATAGACCGCCAGGGCGGTGCGCTGGTCGCAGATGTAGCCTTGCCCGGCGAAGCTGGCAATAACGTCGTCGAGGGAATCGATTCGGGTTTTCATGATGGGTCAGGCTCCCGGCCGCCGGCGCCCGGCTCAGTGCAGGGTGGTGCCTTCGGCCACTTCCACGGCGGGCGGTTCCACCACCGGCTCGCCGTCTTCGTCGGTAACGTCAAAGCGCATGGAATGCACTTCGCCGTCTATCATGTCGGGAATCCGGTCCAGGAAAGCGTCCAGGTGATCGGAATCGAAGTGACGCTCCAGATCGTCCAGGGTCTGCCATTGCTGCCACAGCATGATCACCCTGGGGGTGTCCGCCTTGACGTACACCTCGTAGGACACACAGCCATGTTCAGCGCGGGCCTGGGTGGCCAGCTCCTGGGCCAGTGCCACGGCGCTGTCGCGCAACGTATCACGGACCGGAATCACACCTTTTACGATGACCATATTGCCCCGGGGGTAGGAAAATAGCCGACCAGTATAACACGAACGGCCCTCTTCCTCACCCCGGTGCGCGGCCGGACAGCGCCTAGAGCGCCGTCTTGAAGGCCACCGAATCCGCCAGCGGGGCCCGCCCCACGCGGGTCCGGTTGGCCGCCACGTCCGGATCCTCATAGCCGAAACTGATGCCCACCAGGATGGCGGTGGACGCCGGCTCGCCGAAGATCTCGCGCACGTCATTGGGGAAGTAGCGCATGCTGCCCTGGGCGCAGGATCCGACGCCGTAAGCGGTCATCGCCAGCATCAGGGACTGGATGTACATGCCCACGTCCAGCGCCACGGTGGGGCCGAATTCCCGCTCCATGCCGATAAACACCACATGGGGCGCGTCGAACAGCTCGAAGTTTCGCAATTGCGCGCGCATGCGTCCGGGTTTGTCGTCCCGGGCGATGCCCATGTTGTTGTACAGCTCCACCGCGCAATCCACCTGCCGTTGCCGATAGACCCCGCTGAATTTGCCGGCGTTGGGCTCGAAGTCCGGCTCCATGGGCACGCCGGCGGTGACTTTCTCCACCATCCGGCGGCGCAATTCGTCGCGCACCTCGCCGGAGGCCACGAACACCTTCCAGGGCTGGATATTGCAGTTGGAGGGCGCCAGCTGGGCGAGTTCGAAGATTGCCTTGAGGGTTTCTTCCGGCACCGGCTTATCCAGGAAGCCGCGCACTGAGCGACGCGAACGGAGGGCGTCGGCCAGGGACTGGGTTTCAGCGCTCATGAACCTACCTTCTAATTATGGAATAGCGTTCCATCCTAGCGCCTGACGTCGGGGATTTCGATCCTTGCGGCTACAAACGGTCCCCGGCGGCCCAGCAACGCCCGCCCAGGGCAATGATCTCCACCTGATCACCAGCGTTCTCGGCCAGCTCGCGCCGCCGCGCCGGCGACACATCCAGCATGGCGATGCCGAGGCCGAACATCACCGCGATGGCCGCCTCCGCCTCGCGCTGGGCGGGCACCGGCGGGCGGTCCTGGGCGGCCACCGCCTCGCGCACGTCCTCGGCGAGCTCGTTGACCATCAGCTGCAGCTCGCCGTGGATGCGCCGGCGATAACTGGATCGCCGCCCCAGGCGCTGCTGCACCAGAAGGCGGAACTCATTTTCATAGTCCTGTTGAAAGCGCACGAAGCGCGCCACCAGTTCCCGCACCGCGCGCGCCGCGCCCACTTCGATCATGCTGCGCCGCCCCGCCGCCATGGAGGAGCGCAGGTGGAAACAGGCCCGGTCGATCAGCGCCAGGCCCAGGGCCTCCATATCCGGAAAATGGTTGTACAGGGAGGTGGCGGCCAGCCCCGCCTCGCGGGCCACCTCGCGCAGCCCCAGACTGTCCAGGCCGCGCCCGTCGGCCATCAAACGGCCGGCGGCGTCCAGGATCCGCTCGCGGGTCTGCTTTTTTTGTTGCTGCCGGGCACCTTCGCTCATTTCACGAACACTCGTTAGTTCAGAGGCCTTGCATATAGCCACAGAAAACAACCCCAGCGCAAGCGATCAAAAACCGTTTGACTAACAACTGTTCATAGAACAGAATGCCGAACACTTGTTAGTTGTAACGGGCAAAAAAGGGCGTCAACACTGGCCCTTTAGGCGTTGGCGGCGCATTATCAAACGGTCGCCATATTCAAGAACAATACCCGGTGCCGGCTCGGCCGTGGCCACCAGAGATGACAGCAAAGGGGTTTTCGCATGAACTACTTCGTTACCGGCGCGACCGGTTTCATTGGCCGCTTCTTGGTGGCGCGTTTGCTCAAGCGCGAAGGTGCCCGGGTGTTCGCACTGGTGCGGCCCGGTTCGGAATACAAGCTGGACGCCATGCGCCGGCGGCTGTGCGTGGAAGAGAGCCGTCTGGTGCCGATTACCGGGGACCTGACCAAGAAGCTGCTCGGTGTCAGCAAGCGCGACCAGGACGATCTGGTGGGCCAGATCGACCACTTCTTCCATCTCGCCGCCATCTATGACCTGAGCGCCGATGAAAACACCCAGCGCTACATCAACATCGAGGGCACCCGGCAAACGCTGAAACTGGCCGAGAAGGTCAACGCCAAGGCGTTCCACCATGTGTCTTCCGTGGCCGCCGCCGGGCTTTACGAGGGCACCTTCAGCGAGGACATGTTCGAGGAAGCCGGCGAACTGAACGACCCCTACCTGCTCACCAAGCACGAATCGGAAGCCCTGGTGCGCCAGGAAAGCCGCATCCCCTGGCGGATCTACCGGCCGTCACTGGTGGTCGGCCACTCCCAGACCGGCGAGATGGACAAGATCGACGGCCCCTACTACTTCTTCAAGCTGATTCAGAAGCTCAAGGACTTCCTGCCCAACTGGATCCCGCTGATCGGCGTGGAGAGCGGCCACTTCAACATCGTGCCGGTGGACTTCGTGGCCGACGCGCTGGATCACATCGCCCACCAGGAGGAAGGCAACGGCCAGTGCTTCCACCTCACCGCCGACCGCAGCTACAACCTGGGTGAGGTGATGGACATCATCGCCAGCGCCGCCCAGGCGCCGCGCATGCCGGTGCGCATCGACCAGCGCATGTTCGACGCGGTGCCCGGCTTCGTGCGCCGCGGGGTCAGCGCCATGACGCCCCGCTTGCTGATCAATCAGGCGATGGAGAACCTGGACATTCCGCCGTCGCTGATCAAGTTCCTGACCTTCCCCACCGAATACGACAACCGCCGCGCCGCCGCGGCGCTGGAAGGCAGCGGCATCGAGGTGCCGGAGCTGGAAAGCTATGTGCAGCAGCTGTGGGACTTCTGGGAAAACCATCTGGACCCGGACCGCGACGAGCGCGAGGACGAACTGCAGCCACTGCCCTCCCTGCCGGAGCGCGCCGAAGACAAGATCGTGATGATCACCGGCGCCACCTCCGGGATCGGCAAGGCCTCGGCCCTCAAGCTGGCGCGCGCCGGCGCCACCGTGCTGGTGGTGGCGCGCACCCCGGAAAAGCTGGAAGAGACCCTTCATGAGATCAAGCAGGTGGGCGGCAATGCCCGCGCCTACCGCTGCGACGTGTCCAATCTGGAAGCGGTGGACGAACTGGTCGAGCAGGTGCTGGCCGATTACGGCCGGGTGGATATCCTGGTCAACAACGCCGGCCATTCGATCCGCCGCTCGGTGGTGCACTCGTTCCAGCGTTTTCACGATTTCGAACGCACCATGCAGCTCAACTACTTCGGTTCGCTGCGGCTGATCATGCGGCTGATGCCGGGCATGATCGAGCGGGGCTTCGGCCATGTGATCAACATCTCCAGCATCGGCGTGCTGACCAACGCACCGCGCTTCTCCGCCTATGTGGCGTCCAAGGCGGCGCTGGATTCCTTCACTCGCTGCGCGGCCAGCGAGATGGCGCACCTGGGGATCCATTTCACCACCATCAACATGCCGCTGGTGCGCACGCCGATGATCGCGCCCACCAAGCTCTACAACCATGTGCCGACGATCAGCCCCAACCAGGCGGCGGACATGATCTGCGACGCCATCGTGCGGCGCCCCAAGCGCATCGCCACCAGCCTGGGCATCATGGGCCAGGTGATGCACTTCCTGACACCCAAGGTCACCGAAACGATCATGAACACCGGCTACAAGATCTTCTCGGACTCCGCCGCCGCCATGGGCGGCAAGGAAAAAACGCCGAAGAAAATCAGCCGCGAACAGGCCGCCTTCTCCCGGCTGTTCAAGGGGATTCACTGGTAAGCCGGCCACACCGGGCCACCGGGCAACGGCGGTCATTGATCAAACGCTTGTTTGAATGCAATCTTAGGAGGTCTTCCATCTTCGTGGGGTGCCTCCAATGAACGACATCGAATGGCAGCGGCCGGACCTCCGGCCGCATATCAAGCGCATCTCCGCCGCCGCCGGCTGGCGCTGGCGGCAGCGTTTCTCCCCCCGTGGCGCGCTGCGCCGCCGCGTCGCCGGCCAGGTGGTTCTGATCACCGGCGCCAGTTCCGGCATCGGCGCCGGACTCAGCCACCGCCTGGCCCGCGCCGGCGCCACCGTCCTTCTGGTGGCCCGCTCCCTCGACAAACTGCAGGACACCGTGGACGACATCCGCGCCGACGGTGGCCGCGCCCATGCTTACCGCTGTGACCTGGCCGACCTCGACAGCTGCGACCGGCTCTGCGAGCAGGTGCTCGCCGAACACGGCGGCGTGGATATTCTGGTCAACAACGCCGGCCGCTCGATCCGCCGCTCGGTGATGCACAGCCTGGACCGCTTCCACGACTACCAGCGCACCATGCAGCTGAATTATTTCGGCGCCATCCGCCTGGCGATGAACCTGATTCCCGCCATGCAGGCACGCGGCCAGGGGCACGTGATCAATGTGTCCACCATGGGCGTGCAAAGCGCCCCGGCGCGCTTCTCCGCCTA
>NZ_CAXPXK010000110.1:0-3157 GCF_964221125.1 Alloalcanivorax sp. | reverse complement strand
TCAGCACGAAGTTGGCCACCCACACCGGCACGTCCTTGCCGGTGATCGGGTGCCGGGCATACACGCCGGTGAAGATGCCTTTCTTCTCCATGGTGGCGATGTCCGCCTCGGCCACGCCGGCGTGCTGACATTCGTCCACGAAGGCCGCCACTTCCGGGTCGCGCTCGGCGGCCGCCTTGGCCAGCGGGTGGCCGGCGGCCACCGCCATATAGCTCACCCCCATCAGGGTGTCCGGGCGGGTGGTGTAGACCCGCAGCAGTTCATTGCCCCGCGGCCCCTCGATGGCGAAGTCCAGCTCCACCCCTTCGGAACGGCCGATCCAGTTTTTCTGCATCGCCTTGACCTGTTCCGGCCAGCCGTCCAGCTGGTCCAGGTCGTTGAGCAGTTCGTCCGCGTAGGCGGTGATTTTCACGAACCACTGCGGGATTTCCTTGCGTTCCACCAGAGCGCCGGAGCGCCAGCCGCGCCCTTCGATCACCTGCTCGTTGGCGAGTACGGTCTGATCCACCGGATCCCAGTTCACCGTCGACATCTTTTTATACACCAGGCCCTTTTCGTAGAGCTTGGTGAAGAACCACTGCTCCCAGCGGTAGTATTGCGGCGTGCAGGTGGCCAGCTCCCGGTCCCAGTCGTAGCCGAAGCCCAGACGCTTGAGCTGGCCGCGCATGTAATCGATGTTCTGGTAGGTCCAGGGCGCCGGCGCGGTGTTGTTCTTGATCGCCGCGTTTTCCGCCGGCAGGCCGAAGGCGTCCCAGCCCATGGGTTGCAGCACGTTCTTGCCCAGCATCCGCTGATAGCGGCTGATCACGTCGCCGATGGTGTAGTTGCGCACATGGCCCATGTGTAGCCGGCCGGACGGGTAGGGGAACATGCTCAGGCAATAGAAGGTCTCTTTACCGGGTTGCTCGGTGACCTTGAAACTGCGGGCGGTGTCCCAGTGTTGCTGGGCTTCCTGTTCTACCTGGTCGGGGCGATACTGTGCGTCCATCGGCTCTCTTAATTGATAAGCGGGTAATTAATAAACGGGATGATATCTGCAAGGGGCCTAGGATACATGAGCATAAGGCGGGCAGACAGCGGATGCGCGGTATGTTGATCACCGCCGCCCTGGCACTGGTGCTGATCGGCGCCACCCTGCCGGCGGTGGTGCGGCAGTTCTATCCGCCGTTACCGGCCAAGGAGCCCGGTGCGCGCCCGGGCGCGGTGGTGGTGCTGGGTGCCGGTCGGCAGCGCGACGGCCAGGACTACCGGCTCAACCCCACCGGCCTGCGGCGGGTCCAGGCCGGGCTGCGCGAGGCCTGGCAGCGCGACCTGCCGATCGTGTTAAGCGGCGGCGCCGAGGACCACGCCCCCGCCGACCCGGACGATTCCGAAGCGGCGATGATGGCGCAGGAAGTGCTGCGCGTCTGGCCGGAGGCCCGCACCCACATCGAACCGAACAGCCGCAGCACCTGGGAAAACGCCCGCAACACCGCCGCCCTGCTGCGGCCTCTGGGGGTGAAGTCGGTGGTGGTGGTCACCGACCGCGCCCACATGCCGCGCGCGATACTCTGCTTCCAGCGCCACGGGCTGCGGGTCGAGGCGGTGGCGCTGGAATCGCTGCCCAAGCCGGCCTGGGCGCCCTCTGCCGGGGCGCTGTCGCAGGTGCCGGTGATCTGGCGCGAGTGGGCCGCGCTGATCTGGTATTACTTGCGCTATTTCCGGTAGCGGCACGCTTCAAGCGTGTGGCTTGTCGTCGGCGGCCCGTTCGCTGGTCTCGGGGTCGAGCGTTGCCAGCGCCTGGTAGTGGGTCATGAACACCTCGCCGCTGAGCTGTTCGAGAAAGTCGCTGCGTTTCAGCTGGTCCATCACCGGGCCCTTCACCTCCGACAGATGCAGGGTGACGCCGGCGTCCAGCAGGCGCCGGTTCAGGCTTTCCAGGCTGTCCAGGGCGCTGGCGTCGATGTGGTTGATCGCCGAGCAGAGCAGCACCACATGGCGGCGGCCGTCGCAATTCAGCGCCATGTCGTAGATGGCGTCCTCGGTGCGCCGGGCGTTGGCGAAGTACAGGGATTCATCCACCCGGATCGACAGCACCCGGGGCGAGGTGATCACCGGGTGGCGGCGCACATTGCGAAAATGCTCGGTGCCCGGCATCTGCCCCAGCTCCGCCATGTGCGGCTGGCTGGTGCGCCACAAATGCAGCGCCAGCGCCGCGCCCACCCCGGCGATCACGCCGATCTCCACCCCCGCCAGCAGCACCCCGGCCAGGGTCACCAGCATGGCGGTGAAATCCGCCTTGGAGTAGCGCCAGGCGCGCCGCAGCGCGCCCAGGTCCACCAGGGCCAGCACCGCCACGATGATGGTCGCCGCCAGGGTGGCCTTGGGCAGGTAGTAAAACCAGGGGGTGAAAAACAGCGCTGTGAGCGCGATGCCGCCGGCGGTGAATACGCCGGCCATGGGGCTGCGGGCGCCGGCATCGAAATTGACCACCGAGCGCGAGAAGCCGCCGGTAACCGGGAAACCGCCACTGACCCCGGACGCCAGATTGGCGGTACCCAGGCCGATCAGCTCGGCATTGCTGTCGATCCGTTGGCGCCGCTTGGCGGCCAGGGTCTGCGCCACCGATACCGACTCCACGAAACCGATCAGGCTGATCAGCAGTGCCGGCAGCGCCAGCTGGCCCCACACCCCGGCGTCGAACGCCGGCAACGACAGCGCCGGCAGGCCGCCGGGGATGGCGCCGACTACCGCCACGCCCTGGCTTTGCAGGTCGCCGGCCGCCACCGCCACGGTGGTGCCGATCACCGCCAGCACCGGCCCGGCCTTGGCGAGCAGATCGGCGAGCATGGGCGGCAGCGGCGTGCGTGCCAGCAGCCGCTTCAACGGGCCGCGCGCCCACAGCAGGAAGAGCAGGGCGGCGGCGCCCACCAGCAGGGTGGGGCCGTTGACGCTGGCGGCCTCGCGGAACGCCGACAGTCCCAGTTCCCAAAGCGTGTCGCCTTGCATCGGAATGCCCAGCAGGTGCTTAAGCTGGCTGGCGGCGATCAACAGCCCGGAAGCGGTGATAAAGCCGCTGATCACCGAATGGCTGAGCAGGTTGGCGACCCAGCCCAGGCGCAGCAGCCCCATGGCGATCAGGAAGGCGCCGGACAGCAGCGCCAGTATCACGGTGGCG
>NZ_CAXPXK010000109.1:0-8928 GCF_964221125.1 Alloalcanivorax sp. | reverse complement strand
GTGGTGGGCGAAGCATGATCGGTAACGGCATCGCCTGGGGGCGCCATACCATCATCGAAGAGGGCGAGCTGCAGCGCGACACCCTGCAGCTGCGCGTCGACCACTATATCGTCGCCGGCCCGGACGGACGGCCCTTGCCGGGTCGGTTTCCCACCCTGGAGGCGGCGAAAGCTTTCGTCGAGCAGCGCGAGGCCGACGACTGACGTTTGTGCGAGCGGGCCCTGCCCGCGAAAGGGTGGCTTTAGCCACCCGGCGGGATACCAGAGACGTCTGGAAGCGGCGCAGTAACAAGGTCTCTGGGATCCTGCCGGCCGGCTTTGCCGGCCTTTCGCGGGCCGGGCCCGCTCCCACAAGGCAGGCTCCCACAAGCCGGCGTTCCTAACCAAGCTGCCGAATAGTAAGAATATGAGCGATCCGCTCCCCATCCCAGATGTACTCGTAATGCGTGGCCGGCGTCACCGATTCAATCAGATGCGGTGACAGCAGGGCGAAACAGCGCGCCTGGTGGTGGCGCACCGAGCCGTACACCAGACCGTGCTCATCGGCGTCGAACAGGGCCCGGCCCAGCCGGCGCGCGCTGCCGTAATCCTCGGGGTGATACCAGTCCTCGTCGTCGCGGCGGGGGTCATGGATATTGCGTAGCCGCGCGCTGAAGCAGACCTTCAGGCCGCGCATCACGATGCGATCGAATTTCAGACCCTGAACCGCACGAAAGTAACGCTCCTGATGGTAGCGGGTCTCGGCGATCGCCGTGGCCATCTGTTCGGCGCAGTAGAACACGCCGTATTCGCCATCCGAGAAGCGCGAGCCGTAGGGGCTCAGATGCACGAAGGGGCCGAGCGCGTAGTTGCAGCCGGGAATGCCCCAGGGGCGGCGCGCCGGCGGCACCCGGTGCAGCTCGCCGACCTGCATCTGAATGCGTGGGTTGGTGAGCGCCTGAACCGCGTACAGAGCTTCGAAATCGGCCTGGTCGGCGACGTCGTCGAATAAATGGATGGGCGGGTATTTACCGTTCACCAGCCGGTAGGCCTCTTGATGGAGAAAAGCGGCGGTGGGCAGGTCGGCGGGGTCGATCACCACTGCCCCCCGCGCAGCCCGTCCAGTTGCCGGTGCACTTCGTACAGGCTGGCCACCCGGCCGTTGCTCATCACATCCATGGGGCTGGCGCCGTTGAAAAACGGGTTGTGGTTCGGCATGCGCACGAAGCCGTAGACGTTTTCCCGGTTGCCGAACAGGGTGCGCAGCGCCTGGTGGATGTTCAGCAAATAGCTGAGGCGCTCGAGCAGATCATTGCTCACCCGGGCGCTTTCCGGTCGGCTTTGGTATTTATGCAGGGTGGAGCGGCCGACGCCGAGCAGGGCGGTCTTTTCCCTTTCCGAGCACTGCCAGTGGTCCAAAAGGCGCAACACCGCCCGCAACGCGGCATGGCGGGCCGTGTCATCCAGTGGTTTGGCGCAAGGTTCAATGGCCGGTTGCATATTGCCTCCTGACGGTTTTCTCCATAATAAGGCTTAAAGTGATGGAATGTCCACAAATAGACAGCGGCTCGACCGGATGTGAAAAAGTGTTCAATTATGACCGCCCGGTGAAACCGCGCGCCGGTGTCCGGGTCTGTTAAGCGGGTAAGCAAATACAGCCGTTGGACGGGGAGAACCGCATGAGAACAGGGTTGTTTGGGGCGCTTTTGATGGTCGCGGGCCTGGCATCGGCCGGCGAGGGAGGCTGGGTGGACGCCCATCTTCACTATGTGGATTTCATGCAGCAGAGCGACGGCAGCGAGGCGATGTTGGCGGCCATGGACGAGGCCGGCGTCGAGGACGCCTGGCTGTTCGGCCTGCCGGTGGTCAAGAAGTGGCAGCAGGACGCGCCGCGCCGGCCGCGTTATTACCTGGGCGACGAGGCGCCGCTGTATTACTACAGCGCCACCGACGACATCGTCGCCGGCGCGGTGCGGGATCTGCCGGAGGATCAGCGCCGCCGCCTGGCGCCGTTCATCAGCGGTTTCAATCCCACCGACATGAACGCCGCCCGCCACGTGCAAGCGCTGATCGAACGCTACCCCGGCCTGTGGCGCGGCATCGGCGAGGTGATCACCCGCCACGACGATCTGACCGCGCTCACCGCCGGCGAAACCGCCCGCGCCAACCACCCGGCGCTGATGAAAGTCTACCGTCTGGCGGCCCGCCACGATCTGCCGGTGCTGCTGCACAGCAACCTGACCTCGCTGCGCGAGGAAACGCCGATCTACCTGGGCGAGCTGGAGGACGCGCTGAGAAGCAATCCGGACACGCGCTTCGTGCTGGCCCATGCCGGTACCAGCGGCGGCGTGGAGAAGCGCCAGGCGCCGCTGGCTACGCTCAATGAAATCATCTGCGCGCTGCTGGAGCGTTACAACAATCTTTATGTGGATCTGTCATGGAGTGTGCGCGAGCACTATCTGATCAAGGACGGCGAGCCGCGCGCCGCCTGGGTGGCGCTGATCGAGGACCATCCGGACCGCTTCGTATTGGGCAGCGACGTGGTCGGCCATTTCGACAGCATCGGCGCGATCCTGGGTGAGTACCGTCCGCTTCTCGACGCCTTGCCGAAACCGGTGGCGGACAAGCTGCGGGCGGAAAACGCCCGGGCCCTGTTGCCCGAGCGCGGAGCCGTGGCGGAGGACTAGTCGCGCCGGCGTTGCAGGCGGCGCAGCAGGCTGGAAGTGTCCCAGCGGCCGCCGCCCATGGCCTGGACCTCCTTGTAGAACTCGTTGACCAGCGCCGCCAGCGGCAGCGGCGTGCCCAGCCGGCTGGCTTCCGCCAGGCAGATGTCCAGGTCCTTGCGCATCCAGTCCACCGCGAAGCCGTGGTCGTACTGGTCGGCGAGCATGGTTTGATGGCGGTTCACCAGCTGCCAGGAGCTGCCGGCGCCGGCGCCGATCACGCGCATGGCTTTTTCCGCGTCCAGGCCGGCTTTTTCGGCGAAGGCGATGGCCTCGGCCACGCCTTCGATCACCCCCGCCACGCAGATCTGGTTGGCCATCTTGGTGAGCTGGCCCTGGCCCACCGGGCCCATGTGCACCACGCTCTTGCCGTAATGATCGAGCAACGGCCGCGCCCGCTCGAACACCGCTTCGTCGCCGCCGCACATGATCGACAGGGCGCCGTCCTTGGCGCCTTGCTGGCCGCCGGACACCGGGGCGTCCATGAACAGGGCGTCGTGCTCCCGGCAGGCCTCGTCCAGGGCGTGCGCCATGGCGGCGCTGGCGGTGGTGTGGTCGACCAGCACCGCGCCCGCCTTGAGGCTCTGCACGGCGCCGTTGTCGCCCAGGGTCACCTGGCGCAGGTCGTCGTCGTTGCCCACGCAGACGAACACCATATCCGCGTCCAGGGCCGCCAGGGCCGGGGTTTCCGCCTGCTTGCCGGGATACTCGTCTAGCCACTGGCGGGCCCGTTCCGGGCTGCGGTTGTAGACGGTGACGGCGTGGCCGGCGTTGGCCAGGTGGCCGGCCATCGGATAGCCCATGTTGCCGAGGCCGATGAAGGCTGCGTGGATCATGGTAATGACTCCCTGTCGTGGCTGAGCGGATAAACGGCGAAGCTGTCGCGGGTCAGGCTGCCCAGATAGAGGCGCTCGCCGGCCTGTTCGGCACTGGTCACCGGCGCGAAGGCGTCCTCGCCAAGGTGCTGCAGATTGGCGGTCACCGCGCCGCTTTCGTCCAGGCCGAGCACGAAGCCGTGGCGGGCCGGCTGCGGCTGCATGAACTGGGGCAGGCGGAACACCACCTTGCGCAGCAGCGGCTTGTCGGACATGGCGTCCAGGGCGGCGTTGCGCGGCGCGAACAGCGCCAGCCAGAAGGTGCCCCGGCCGTTGCCGGAGATGCCGTCGGGAATGCCCGGCAGGTTATCGAAGAACACATCGTGGCTGCCCGCTTTGTCGCCCTTGAGCCAGTAGCGCAGCACGTTGTAGCTGCCGGTCTGGGTGACCAGCACGAAATCCTCGTTCTCGGAGAGCGCCACGCCGTTGGCGAACTGCAGGCCCTCCATCAGCACCGTGGTGGTGGCCGATTCGGGGTCGTACTTCAGGAAGCGGCCGTGCCCGCCGTGCTCCATGATGTCGTCGCGGGCCTTCATGGCCGGGCCGAATTTACTCGACGCGTCGGTGAAGTAGATGACGCCGTCGCTGGCCACGTCCACGTCGTCGGTGAAGCCGAAGGGCACCCCGTTGGCCTGGTCGGTCAGCACGGTCAGCCCGCCGGAGGCGGGATTCACGCGCAGCAGGCCGCGGTAGCCGTCGGCGACCACCAGGGTGCCGTCCGGCGCCATGTCCAGGCCCAGCGGCCGGCCTTCGGTGTTGGTGATCAGGTCGCCGTTCTCGCCGTTCGGATCGTAGCGCACCAGGCGGCCGTCCTCGTAACCCACGTAGAGGTTGCCCTGGTCGTCGATGGCCACGTCCTCCGGGCCATGGCCCTGACCGGCGGCGAGGCGCTCAACGTCGGCGAGCTCGTCATTGGCGGCGTAGGGGCCGGTCAGTTCCGGGGCCTCCGGCGCGTCCCAGGCCACCGGGTCCACCGGCACCGGCCACAGCAGCAAATAGGCGGCGGCAGCGGCCACCAACAGCAGAACGATGATTTTTTTCATTATGCCTTCCCGGTCTTGAAGCGATGCCCGCGAGTTTAGGCATTCACGACCGGGAAGACAAAGCGGGCCCTCAGGGGCTGAGTTTGAAGGCCGGCGCGGACAGACCGTCGCCGCCCTCGGCGAGTGGACCGGTGCGTGGCAACGGCTCACCGCCTTCGATCACCCGCGTGGCGTCGCCGTAGTGCAGCCAGGCCCGGGTCGGCACCACGCCGGCGCCCGGTCGGGTGTAATCGCAAACACCGTCGGGGAAAATCTCCGCCACGCGCTCGGCGAAGGCCGCCGGATCAAGGATGCCGGCCAGCGGGTTGGCCGGGTAATCCGCCGGGTCCACGTCCTTGAGCCGGCACTTGTTCACCAGGGTGGTGATGGCGTCGCCGGCGACGGTGCGTGGCGTGCCGAAGCGGGTTTGCACCACCGTTTCCTGCAACGCCACCAACGGGTCCGTGATCGGCGCCAGCAGGTCGCCGATTTCGCCGGGCAGCCCCAGGGCGGTCAGGTCCAGCCCGCACACCTGGCCGGTCAGGGCATCCACCACCAGGCCCGCTTGCGCGGGCGGCGCGGGCAGCAGCGACGGATCCAGACCCGGCACGATCGGGTCCGGATAGAGCAGGTTGCCGGTGAGCGGCACCAGCGGGCCTTCCTCATCGAACAACGACGACAGCGACAGGCAGCGATCGCGCGCCCGGGCCGGCTTGTGCGTGACCACTTTCTCGGCGATCGCGGCGGCGCCGTGGTCCGCTTCGATGTTCGACAGCCAGCGGTCCATGACCAGCAGGGCCTCGGTGGTGAACACGGTGTCGCCGGCGAGCGGGAAGGCGCCGAACCAGATCACGTGGTTGTCCGCGTGGCCCTGTACCGCCTCCAGGCGGGCGCGCATCTGCCAGGAGTGATAGGCGTCGTGGGCGATGCCGGGGTCCGGGCCGCGCAGGTCGATGATCGGCACGTTGGAAAGGTGCTCCGCGGTGTTGATGGCGCCGGTGCGGTAGGCGTTGCGGAGCGCGGTCGGGTCGGCCACGGTGCGCGCCGCCTGCGGCTGGATGTCCACGTTCAGGCCGCCGATTTCCCGGTTGACGCGCAGGAACTGCTCGCCGGTGATCAATCCTTGCTGCAGGGCACCCAGGCCGTACTGGACGCCGACGTTATCCAGGGGAATGCCGGCGAAGCCCCTGGACAGCAGGGCTTCGTTGGTGGACCAGACTTCCGGTGGTCGGCTGCCGAACTGGTTGATCATGAAGTCGAGCAGCCCGCAGCGCACCCCGTCGGGCCGGGTTTCGGCGTTGTACACCGGCACGTCGTCGGCCAGGCCGGGGCATTCCGCCTGCTCCGGGAAGGCGGCGGGGAAAAACGCCAGGTCCGAGACCAGCGGATTGACCGGCAGGTGGCCGTAGAACGCCGACCACTGCACCCCCGGCAACACGCCGCTGGAGAGCAGGGCGGTGATCACCGACAGGAAGCTGTCCGGATCGGAGGGAATCCGGTTGCCGAAATAGCGGCTGAGCAGGTTGTAATCGGCGAACTGGGTGGCGGTGGTCCAGACGTCCGGATAGGAGCACTGCACGATCAGGCCCTGGTAGATGCCGGGGTAGGCGTTGGCGATGTGCTGTTGCGCGATGGCGCCGCCGGAACAGCCGGTGCCGATGGTGTAGCGCAGCTCGCCGTACTGCTCGACGATGCGTTCCTTGCCCATCATCAGGGATTCCGCCGCGGTGACCAGATTGACGTTATGGCCGAGGTTCGCCTGGGCGGTGGAGAGCGTCATGAAGCCGCGGCCCAGGGCCGTGGTGATGCTGTCGCCGAGCAGGATTTCAGCGCCTTCCGGCGCGGTCCCGGCGATGTCGCCGTTGGGCGGTTCGCCGGGGCCGAAACTCACGCCCACGTTGCCGCCGTGGTGGATCAGCAGCTTGCCGTTCCACTGCGGCTGGGGCGCCAGGGCGGACCAGTCCCGGTCGGGCTGGAACAGGGTCATGATCTGGTAGCGGTCACGGTTCTGGACGCCGGTTTCAATGCGCACGATAAACGGTACCTGCACGCCCTGATCGGTGGTCACCCGGGCGATGTCCTGGTCCGCCGGCGGGTTGTCCGGCTGATAGTCGAGGAAGGCGCCGGGCAGGCCCGGGTTCATCGGATCGAACCCGGTGATGAACGCCTGCAGCTTGCCGGCGGGCACGTACTTGAAACGGTATTCGGCGGGCTGGTTGCACTGCGCGTCGGTGGCGGCGTCGTTGCTGCAGGTCCAGGGCCCGATCTGGGGGCCGGAAAACACCGGGCCGCCGTTGGGATGGTTGACCAGCGGCTGTTGCAGTATCGAGCCGTCGGCCAGGGTCACCCGCAGGGTGTGGGCGCCGGGGGACATGCCGTCGACCAGGCCTTTGAGGGACTCTCCGGTGCGCCGAAACCGGTCGCTGACGTCGGTGCCGCCGAGGCTGACACGGGCGTTATTGAGCAGCGCGGGGTCGTCGGCGGCGATCGCGACCAGGGCGTCGCCGCCGCTGATCAGGTCGGCGCGGCTGGACAGCACCCGGATGCTGCCTTCGCCGGCCACCGGCGCCGGCGGTTCAGTCTCCGGCTCGGTGGGCGTCGGCGACGGGCCGCCCGACGGGGCCGGCGAGGAGCTCGAGCCGCCGCCGCAGGCGGTGGTCAGTAAGGCCAGTAGGGCGAGCAGGGCGATACCGGCGTACCGGTTCACGGGCATCTTCATCAGGGCACTCCGCTGGCCGGCATGGGTGCCGGTCCGTTGTTATTAAAATGGCGCGTTGCCTGACAGTATCCACCGGCCGGCGGAGGGCGGTTGTTGGTGGCTGGTTGCGGATTGTTGTACTGGTGTACCAATTGTTGCGGCGGGGCAAAAAAAAGCGAACCCGTGGGGTTCGCTTTCTGGTCCCGAAGGACCGGACAGAGCGCCGCGGGGCGGCGGCTGTCGGTTACTTGCGGTCGCTGAGCGCGGTCATCTCGCGCTCGGTCTCGCCGGTGTAGAGCTGGCGGGGACGGCCGATCTTGTAGGGATTGGAGATCATCTCGTTCCAGTGCGCGATCCAGCCCACAGTGCGGGACAGGGCGAAGATCACGGTGAACATGGAGGTCGGGATGCCGATCGCCTTGAGAATGATCCCGGAGTAGAAGTCCACGTTCGGGAACAGCTTCTTCTCTTTGAAGTAGGGGTCGTTCAGGGCGATCTCTTCGAGCTTCAGGGCCAGCTCGAGCTGCGGATCGTTGACACCCAGCTCGTTGAGCACTTCGTGGCAGGATTCGCGCATCACGGTGGCACGCGGGTCGTAGTTCTTGTAGACCCGGTGGCCGAAGCCCATCAGCTTGAACGGATCGTTCTTGTCCTTGGCCTTGGCGATGTACTCGTCGATGTTGGAGATGTCGCCGATCTCGTCGAGCATGTTCAGCACCGCTTCGTTGGCACCGCCGTGGGCGGGGCCCCAAAGGGCGGAAATGCCGGCGGCGATGCAGGCGAACGGGTTGGCACCGGAGGAGCCGGCCAGGCGCACCGTGGAGGTGGAGGCGTTCTGCTCGTGGTCGGCGTGCAGGATGAAGATCTTGTCCATGGCGCGGGCCAGGGTCGGGCTGACCTTGGTTTCCTCGCACGGGTTGCCGAACATCATGTGCAGGAAGTTTTCCGCATAACCGAGGTCGTTGCGCGGATACATCAGCGGCTGACCGAGACCGTACTTGTAGCACATGGCCGCGATGGTGGGCATCTTCGCGATCAAACGGAACGCGGTGATTTCCCGGTGGGTGGGGTTATTGATGTCCAGCGAGTCATGATAGAACGCGGACAGCGCCCCCACCACGCCACACATGATGGCCATCGGGTGCGCGTCGCGGCGGAAGCCGTTGAACAGATTGCGGATCTGCTCGTGCACCATGGTGTGGTTTTTGACGGTGCTGACAAAGGTCTCTTTCTGCTCGGCGGTGGGCAGTTCACCGTTGAGCAGGAGGTAGCACACTTCAAGATAGTCCGACTTGGCGGCCAGTTCCTCGATGGAATAGCCCCGATGCAGCAGTTTGCCCACTTCACCGTCGATGAAGGTGATTTTTGATTCGCAGGAAGCGGTGGACGTGAAACCCGGGTCGAAGGTAAAGATACCGTTGGCGGTCAGGGAAGAAACGTCGATCACGTCACGGCCCAGGGTGGGCGTATGGATCGGCAGTTCCAGATCGTCCCGGCCCTCTACCTTGAGAATGGCTTTCTTCTCGGTCATGGGAATTTCTCCTCGGTGAATAGAGGGTCCCTACTGGGAAGGTCCTCCAGAGCGCGGGGGACGTTAAAGTTTTGGTGGGTCTTTGTCAACGAGAAGCCGGC
>NZ_CAXPXK010000108.1:0-4522 GCF_964221125.1 Alloalcanivorax sp. | reverse complement strand
CGTCGCCCACCGGCGCGTCGACCAGGGCGCTGAAATCGTAGTCGGTCCAGATGTCGCCGTTGACCAGCAGAAAAGGGTCCGACCCCAGCAACGGCAGGGCCCGGCGGATGCCGCCGGCGGTTTCCAGGGGCGTGCCTTCCCGCGACCAGCGGATCGACACGCCCAGGCGCTCGCCGTCGCCCAGGTGCGCTTCCAGCCGCTCGCCCAGCCAGCCGGTATTGATCACCAGCTGCTCGACGCCGGCGCCGCGCAGCGCCTGGATATGATGCTCGATCAGCGGCTTACCGCCGGCTTCGAGCAGCGGCTTGGGGGTGTGATCAGTGAGCGGTCGCATCCGTTTTCCGTAGCCGGCGGCCAGGATCATGGCGCGCATCAGGGGCACTCCCAGAGATCCAGCAGCTGGCCGAGCTCGCCCAGCTCGTCCGGGCGGCGGGCGATCACGGTGCGCAGGTAGGCGAAGAAGCGGGGCGCGTCTTCCAGGTATTTGGGCTTGCCGTCGCGGTGGCGGATGCGGGCGAAAATGCCGATCACCTTGAGGTGGCGCTGGGCGCCCATCAGGTCGCACCAGCGCAGCAGGTCATCGAACGCTTCCGGCACCGGCAAGCCGGCCCCGGCGGCGCGCCGGTGGTAGTCGCGCAGCCACTCCAGCACGCGCGCCTCCGGCCAGCTCAGAAAGGCGTCCTTGAACAGGCTGATCAGGTCGTAACTGATCGGCCCCGCCACCGCGTCCTGGAAATCGATCACCCCGGGGTTGGGGTCGCGGACCATCAGATTGCGCGGCATGAAGTCGCGGTGCACGAACACCCGGGGCTGAGCCAGGGCGGACTCGATCAGGGTATCGAACACCGCCTCCAGGCGCCCGGCGGTGGCGCCGTCCAGGCGCAAGCCCCGGTGCTCGCCCAGATACCAGTGCGGAAACAGGTCCAGCTCGCGGCGCAGCAGGGCCCGGTCGTACCCGGGCAGCCCCTGGGTATCGGCGCAGCGCTGCTGGGTGATCAGCGTCTCCAGGGCGGCCGCGAACCAGGCGTCCGCGTTGCCCTCGTCGAGGGCGGTGAGCCAGGTTTCACGGCCCATGTCGGTGAGCAGCAGGAAACCCTGGTCCAGGTCCTGGTGCAGTATTTCCGGCACCGCCACGCCGGCGCGGGCCAGGCGGCCGGCCACGTCCACGAAGGGCCGGCAATCCTCCTGCTCCGGCGGCGCGTCCATGGCCACCAGGGTGCGGCCGCCGTGCCGGTAGCGGAAATAGCGCCGGAAACTGGCGTCGGCGGACGCCACTTCGCCGCTCACCGGCGCCCCCAGCCAGTCACTGACCCATTGGTCCAGTGCCCGGCGGCGAATATCGGAGTTACCCTTCTCTGGCTGCATTGCCACCATCAATCCATTACACTGCCGCGATTGCGAAACGGCCCTTTTTACCTGTTCCGAGCAGCCGATGCCACTGCCCTCACGATTGTTTTTACCCGGCCTCGCCCTTTTGCTGGCCGGCGTCGCCGGAGCCGACGACGACCTCAATTGGGTCGACCGCGACACCATGACGAGCCTGCCGCCGGTCCAGCAGCGGCCGATTCCGGTCTGGTGCAGCGGCATCTATTACAACCCGTCCGTGGGTGTGCCGGCGGATCAGAGCGACATCATCATCACCGCCGACAGCACCAGCCTCACCGAGGACGGGCTGATCAACATGGACGGCGAGGTGCTGATCGAGCGCCCCGGCCGGCGCCTGACCAGCCAATCCGCCCTGCTCGATCAGTCCAGCGGCAAATTCGAGGTGGCCAACAGCCTGCGCCTGGAGACCGACCAGTTCACCTTTATCGCCGACGGCATGAGCGGCCAGACCCTGCGCCGCGAGGCGAGCCTGAACCGGGTCCGCTACGCGCTGTTCGGCCCGGGCGCCCGGGGCACCGCGGAGCACATTGATCTGGTGGAGAACTTCACCACCATCGAGCAGGGCACCTACACCACCTGCGCGCCCGGCTCCAACGGCTGGGAACTGGGCGGCCGGCAGATCCGGCTGGACCGGGAAAAGGGCTGGGGCGAGGCCCGCGACGTGACCCTGCGCGTCAAGGGCATGCCACTGCTGTGGCTGCCCTGGATCACCTTCCCGATCGACGAGCGCCGCAAGAGCGGCCTGCTGTTCCCCACCATCAGCACCAGCGACAGCGGCGGCGTGGACCTGACCCAGCCGATTTACATCAACATCCACCCGCAGATGGACGCCACCATCGCACCGCGCCATATCGACGGCCGGGGCAGCGGCGTGGAAGGCGAATTCCGCTACCTGTCCGACCTGGGCCAGGGCCGCCTCAGCTACGGCGTGCTGTTCAACGACAGCGAGTTCGACGGCGAGAACCGGGAGCTGGCCGCCTGGCAGCACGACGGCTCGGTGGGACGCTGGGCGCTCACCTCCGACGTGAACTACGTGTCCGACGACTTCTACTTCAAGGATCTGGATACCGGCCTGGAGGTGAGCTCCCGCACCCACCTGCCCCGGCTCGGCCAGGCCCGCTACTTCGGCCGCGACTGGCGGGCGCTGGCGCGTCTGCAATCCTGGCAGACCATCGACCCGACGCTGCCGGACGACCAGCTGCCCTACCGCCGCCTGCCGCAGCTGCAGCTGTCCGGCGATCCGGAACTGCTGGGCCCGGTGCGCGGCCTGTGGCTCAGCGACGTGACCGCCTTTGACCGCTCCGACAAGGACACCAGCAACAACCCCACCGGCGCCCGTGTGCACCTGGCCCCGGGCCTGGCGGTGCGCATGGAGGAGAGCTGGGGCTATGTGGAACCCCAGGCGCGGCTTTACCATAACCGTTACCAGCTCGACGATGCGGAAACCTCCGCCAGCGACGCCACCCTGAGCACCTGGGGCGCGAGCGTGGATTCCGGGCTGTTCCTGGAGCGCGAGACCAATCTGTTCGGGCGCGGCTACACGCAAACCCTGGAGCCGCGGCTGTTCATCAACAAACTGGCCTACGAGCAGCAGGACCAGCTGCCCAATTTCGACAGCGGTGAGCTGACCTTCTCGTACAATACGCTGTTCCGGCAGAACCGGTTCATCGGTTACGACCGCTTCGGCGACGAGGAAAAGGCGTCGCTGGGTCTGACCAGCCGCTTCCTGCGCAACGCCGACGGCCGCGAGCAGCTGCGGTTGCGCCTCGGCCAGGGCTTCTACCGGGGCGAGCGCAAGGTGCAACTGGACGGCGAACCGCCGGACGACGCCGACCAGACCCCCATGGTCGCCGACATGCGCTGGAACTTTGGGCACGATTGGTACCTCTACACGGAGGGACAATGGGATACGCACGCCAACGAGCGGCAGCGCTCCTCGATGCGCCTGGGCTATACGGATCGGGAGCGGCGGGTGTTCAACCTGGCCTTCCACGATCGCCCCGCGGACGACATCCGCCAGTCGGAGATCGCCGCCATCCTGCCGATCCACAACAACTGGCGGCTGGTGGGCCGCTGGCTCTACGACTATGAGAACCAGCGCACCGTGGAAACACTGGCGGGCGCGGAATGGCGTAACTGCTGTTGGAAAATCCGTTGGCTGAGCCAGCGGGAACTCACCGACGAAGACGGTGACACCACGCTGGAAGCGGACACCACCGTGCTACTACAGATTCAAATGACCGGGCTGGGCGGCTTCGGCGGCCGGGTGGATTCCCTGCTGGAACGCAGCATTCCCGGATACAGGAGTGAGTATGATTAGGTCTCTGGCAACCTGGTTGCTGAGCGCGACGATTTTGCTGTCCCCGGGCGTCCATGCCCAGGTGGAAATGCTCGACCGCATCGTGGCGGTGGTCAACGACGGCGTGATCATGGAAAGCGAGCTCCAGGAACGGGTGGACGAAATCGCCGCCCAGTTCCGTGGCGACAACCGCCCGCTGCCGCCCCGCGAGGTGCTGCGCGAGCAGGTCCTCGACCGCGTGATCCTGGAGCGTCTGCAGCTGCAGATGGCGGAGCGGGCCGGCATCCGCGTCGACGACGGGGCCCTTAACCAGGCGCTGTCCGGCATCGCCCGGCAGAACAACATGACCCTGCAGCAGTTCGCCGACGCCCTGCGCGCCGACGGCTACGACTGGTCCCGTTTCCGCGAGCAGGTGCGCGGCGAGATGGTGGTGTCCCGGCTGCAGCAACGCAGCGTGGCGTCCCGGGTGCGGGTCACCGACCGCGAAGTGCAACGGTTCCTGGAGTCGGAAACCGGCCGCCAGATGTTCCAGGCGGATTTCCACCTCGGCCACATCCTGGTCAAGGTGCCCGGCAACGCCAGCCCGGAACAGGTGAGCGCGGCCCAGGAAGAGGCCGAGGCCCTGGTGCAGCGCCTGCGCGACGGCGCCGACTTCGCGGAGACCGCGGTGTCCGAATCGGACGGCCCGGAGGCGCTGGAAGGCGGCGACCTGGGCTGGCGGGAAGCGGCCCAGTGGCCGAGCCTGTTCGCCGACGCGGCGATCGATATGAACAAGGGCGACATCAGCGAGCCGCTGCGCTCCGGCGCCGGCTTCCACATTCTCAAGATGATCGACCG
>NZ_CAXPXK010000107.1:0-5022 GCF_964221125.1 Alloalcanivorax sp. | reverse complement strand
CTGCCAGCCCATCAGGCTGGAGATCCACAGGTCGTAGTGCTCCTTGGCGTCTTCCAGGGGCTGGACCTTGTTCACCTGGCAGCACAGATCGGGATCAGTGCGCCACATCTGTTCGTCCTGGGTGATCTGGTGCTGGCGCTCGTCGGCGCGCAGGTCGATGACGTCCAGGTTGAAGCGCTCGATCAGGTATTCCTTGTACTCCAGGGTTTCCTCGAAGTGGTAGCCGGTGTCGATGAAGTGAATCTTCTGTTCCGGGCGGATCGAGGAAATGATGTGCAGGAAGTAGGCGGAGGTGGCCGCGAACGAGGAGGTCACCATGATCTTGTCCGGGGCGAAATCCTGATAGACACGGCGGATACGCGCCTCGAAGTCCAGCTCCCGGTATTCCCGGTTGAGGTCATCGATGGCGTCGCGGGACAGACCGGCGCTGTTGTTGCCGACCCGTGTGATCAACTGCGCGTTACCCATGGTGTGCCTTTCCTTCTGTCCTGACTTCGTCTGAGTAGGCAATGATAAGGACGCTGATCCCATTTAAAAGAAATATATGGTGCTACTTTTATTCTCTAAAAGCATATAAGGCATCGCCCGGCAGCGCCCGCGTCCCGGCTTTACACAATTTGATCCCTCCGGCGTAGGAACTCTTGGCTTTCCCCCTGTCACACCTGCCAGGACGCATCGGGAAACGCGTCTTAAAACTGTATTGATAGGAGAAGCCCCATGAAAAAGCCTCTGATGTCATTGTCCGCTCTTCTTCTCGCCGCCGGCGTGACCGGCGCCGCCTTCGCCCAGCAGGGCACACCCCAGCAACAGGGCCAGCAAGGCGCGGCTCAGCAAGGCCAGCCGCCGGCGCAGCAGGCGCCCCAGAGTCAGCCCAATCCGGCGCTGGGTGATGCCTCCGACATCACCGACGAGGAAGTGAAGAAGTTCGCCGACGCCCAGGCCAAAGTGGAACAGGTGAAAGGCGAATACCAGAGCCAGGTTCAGGCGGCTTCCGAGGATCCGGAGAAAGCCATGGAAGTGCAGCGTGAAGCGCAGCAGGAAATGGTCAAGGCGGTGAAGGACACCGGCCTGGACGTGCGCAAGTACAACCAGATCGCGCAGTTGGCGCAGTACGACACGGATCTGCGTGAACGCATTCAGGAAAACATGTAAGCCCGATTCCGCCCGGCCGCGCCGGGCCGTGACTTAGAGAACCCCGCCGCGGCGGGGTTCTTTCGTTTCTGTTCACGTGCACAATGGCTTCATGCTCGGAACCTGGGGAGGGGAAGACGAATGCATGAAGACCAGGGCGACGACAGCGCCCGCCATACCGAACAACTGTCGGCGCTGACTCTGTTGATGTACCAGGCCGCGCAGGACCCGGAGCGCTGGGCGGAAATGACCGCCCTGCTCCGCGAAGCCGCCATCCCGTTCGAGGACGACCGGCTCTACCAGCAACCGAACCGGCGGCGGCGCATGCTCGACGCCCTGGTGCCCCATGTGGAGCAGGCGCTGCGGCTCGGCGAGCAGATGGAGCGCACCCGGGAAACCCGCGACCTGGCGGTGGCCACGCTGGAGCGCCTGCCGATCGGCATCGCGGTGGTGGACGCCCAGCTCAATATCATCACGCTCAACCGCATCGCCGCCGGCGCGCTCAGCGACAGCGAGGTGCTCAGCAACCACCAGGGGCGCCTGCGCATCAACAACCGCCGCCAGCATCAGGCGCTGCACGAGGCCCTGGCCCGCTGTCTGGAACAGGGCAGCCACCATGCCCTGCCGCTCACCGAGCCGGCCACCGGGGTGACCGTCTCGCTGCTGGTGTGCCCGAGCCGCACTGTGGACATGGAAGACCCGGAGCGCCCCGCCGCCACCCTGTTCATTTCCCACTCCAATCTGGACAACCTGGTGGACGAGACGCTGCTGGGCGATCTTTACGACCTGACCCCGGCGGAGAGCAAGGTGGCCAAGGGCCTGGTCAGCGGCCACACCCTGGACCGCATCGCCGACGACGCCCAGGTGGCGCCGGCCACGGTGCGCGCGCAGTTGAAGTCGGTGTTCCGCAAGACCGACACCGGTCGCCAGGCGGAGCTGGTGTCGGTGATTCTGTCCGGGCTGGCGCCGCTGGCGCCGCGCCCCGCCGAGCGCGCGCCGGCGGCCCGCCCGGAACCGCCACTGGACCTGCCGGTCCTGGACAGCACCGGCGGCGGGCAGCTCACCACCCGCGACGGCCGCGCCCTGCGCTTCCACCAGTACGGCAACGCCGACGGCACCCCGGTGATCTTCTTTCACAGCGTGCGGGGATCGCGGCTGGAGGTGCCCGGCGGCGCCGATATCCTGCATGAACTGAACCTGCGGCTGATCGTGCCGGACCGGGCCGGCTACGGCCTTTCCGACCCGCTCAAGGACAGAAGCATCGACGACCTGGTGAGCGATCTGGAACTGCTGACCGAGCACCTGGGCATCGACCGCTTCCATTTGCTGGGCTATTCCCTGGGCGGCTTTCTCGCCCTGCATTGCGCCGGCCGTCTGGGGGACCGGGTGCAGCGGCTGGGCCTGGTGTCGGCGCTGGGCCCCACGCACCTGAGCGGCGACGCCGACCCGATGCGCGGCCTGTTCCGGATGGTGGTGGGCGTGGCCGACCGGGCGCCGGACCTGATGGAGAACGTGCTCAACCTGGTGGCCCGGGGGCTGATCAAGAATCCGGATAAGCACCTGCGCCGCTTCGTCACCTTCACCAGCCCGGCGGACGCGCCGGTGTTCGCCCAGCAGCGCCACCGCGACGCCTATGTAAAGGCGGTCAAGGAGGCCTACCGCAACGGCTGCCAGGGTTTCGTGGAGGATCTTCGCACGGTGGCCCGGGCCCCGGAGCCGGACGCCGCCGCGCTGACCATGCCGGTGTTTCTGTGGCACGGCGAGCGCGACGGCCAGGTGCCGGTGGCCCAGGCGCTGGCGGTGGACCAGTGGCTGCCCAACAGCCGCCTGACCCTGGAGCCGGACGGCGGCCATTTCTTCGTTTACGACCGCTGGCGGGCGATCCTTACCCGCTTCACGGAGCCGGTGTAGGGGCTTAGAAGCTGACGCGCATGCCCAGCCAGTAGCGGCGGCCGTCTTCCACGTAGCCGTACTCGTCCTGGAAGATTTCCTTGTCGGCGATGTTGTAGATGCCGGTGTTGAGCGTGGCCTGGGGCGTCAGCTTGAAGGCCAGGCCGGCGTCCACCAGGGTGTTGGACGGCGCGACGATGCTGCTGCTCGAGGGGCCGGTGGTGGGCTGGCTCTCTTCGCCGCGGTAGCGTACCGCCAGCCAGGGCGACAACCGGCTGGTAACGCGCCAGTCCGCCTGCAGGCTGGCCAGATGCTTGGGCACCTGGTTGAGCGGCTCGCCCTTGTACTCGCCGGACTTCTGCTCGGAATCCGTGTAGGTGTAGCTGAGCGTCAGGTCCAGGGTGCGCGCCAGCGTGGTGGACACGGCGGCCTCCACGCCCTGGGTCACCGCCTCGTCCACGTTCACCCGGTAGGTGGGGTCGGAACCGAACTGGTTGGGGCCGCCGGGGCAGACGCTGGGCGGGCAGGCGATGCGGGTGATCTTGTCCTTGAAGTCGTTGTGGAACACGGTGACGTTGGCCTGCAGATCGCGGCCGGCGTTGAAGTACAGCCCCAGCTCCTTGTTCACCGAGGTTTCCGGTTCCAGGTCCGGGTTGCCGTAGACGTCGCCGCCCCGGCTCACCTGCCCCCAGTCCGGGGTGATTTCACGCAGCGACGGCGAGCGGAAGCCGGTGGACACGCCGCCTTTCAGGGTCCAGCGCGGCGCCATGCCCCAGACGCCGTACAGTCGCGGGCTCACGTGGCTGCCGTAGTTTTCGTCGTCGTCGAGACGGACCCCGCCGGTGACCGAGACATTGCCCGGCAGCATCCATTCGTCCTCGGCGAACAGCGCCCATTTGGAGGCGTCCACTTCGGTGCGGTCGGAGATCTGGTTGGACGTTTCGTCGGACAGCTCCTCCTTTTCGAAGTTGGCGCCCACGGTGAGCAGGTGGTCGCCCAGCGGCGCCACCAGGGCGGTCTTCGCGGAGGTGTTGGTGACCTTCATTTCGCGGGTCAGGTTTTCCGCTTCCTCGCGCTGCACGTAGGAATCGGTGGTGCCGAAGTCCCAGCGGCCGGTATGGCTCAGGGCCAGCACTTCGCGGGTAAACTCATTGTCGGAATCGGTGCAGCCGCCCCGGCAGCCGGTGGCCGGCGCGCTGTAGCCGATCAGCGAACGGCGGTCCTGCTTGGTCCGCCCCGCCTCCAGGGTGAAATCCTGGTTGTCGGTGGGGGTGAATGACAGGCGCGCGTTGAGGTTCTTCAGGTTTTTCTCTTCGAAGCCGTCCACGAAGCGGTCTTCCTGGCGGCTGCTGGCGCGGCCGTAAACCTGCAGGCCCAGTGTGTCCGCCAGCAACGGCCCGCTGAGGCTGAAGTTGCCCTGCTGGATGTCGCCGGAACGGGAGTCGTCCTGAATGATGGTATCCAGTTGCACCGCGCCGCCCCACTCCTCGGCGACCTTGCGGGTGATCACGTTGATCACGCCGCCGATGGCGTCCGAGCCGTACAGGGTGGACATGGGGCCGCGCACCACTTCGATCCGCTCGATGGACTGCAGCGGCGGCAGCCAGTCCTGCTCGAAACCGGCACTGCCGTTGGGGCGGGTTTCGCGGGTGGACACCGGCTTACCGTCCACCAGTATCAGGGTGTACTGGGAGGGCATGCCGCGGATCACGATGTCGTTGCCGCGATCGCCGGAGCCGCCGCCGGTGATGATCACCCCGGGGATGTCCCGCAGCGCGTCGGTGGCGTCCTGATAGTAGCGCTGCTCGATCTGCTCGCGCGTGATCACGCTGATCGAGGCCGGCGCGTCCTCCAGCTGCTGCGCGTGCCCCGACGCGGTGACCGTCACCTGCCCCAGTTCGTGGCCGTCACCGCTTTCCGCCAACACGGGCCCGGCGGCCAGTAGCGCGGCCGCACCCCATAACGCAAATCGCATCCCGGTACTCCTTTTTGTCCGATCCA
>NZ_CAXPXK010000106.1:0-5266 GCF_964221125.1 Alloalcanivorax sp. | reverse complement strand
ATTGTGTTTAGAATGGCTCTTTTTCGCCCCACCCATTGAGAATAAACGGACGTTTCATGCTGGCTACCATCGTCAAAAAAGTCTTCGGGACCAAGAATGACCGCGAGCTCAAGCGGATCAGCCGTCTGGTGGCCGGGGTCAACACCCATGGCGACGCCATGGCGGAATTGGATGACGGCGCGCTGCAGGCCAAGACCGCCGAGTTGAAGGCCGCGCTCGCCGACGGCAAGACCCTTGACGAGATACTGCCGGAAGCGTTCGCGGTGGTCCGCGAGGCGGCCACCCGGGTGATGGGCATGCGCCACTTCGACGTCCAGTTGATGGGCGGCATCGCGCTGCACGAAGGGCGCATCGCGGAAATGCGCACCGGTGAGGGTAAAACCCTGACCGCCACCCTGGCGGCCTACCTGAACGCCCTGGCCGGCAAGGGCGTGCACGTTGTCACGGTCAACGACTACCTGGCCGCGCGGGACGCCAACTGGATGCGCCCGCTGTACGAATTCCTGGGCCTGAGCGTGGGCGTGATCTACTCCCAGCAGCCGCAGCCGGAAAAGCGCGAGGCCTACGCCTGCGACATCACCTACGGCACCAACAACGAATACGGTTTCGACTACCTGCGCGACAACATGGCGTTCCGCCTGGAAGACCGTGTCCAGCGCGGCCTGTTCTACGCCATCGTCGACGAAGTGGACTCGATCCTCATCGATGAGGCGCGCACGCCGCTGATCATCTCCGGCCCGGCGGCGGACTCCTCCGAGCTGTACCGTCAGATGAACACCCTGATTCCCAAGCTGCAGCCGCAGCGTGAGGAAGAGGGCGAGGACGGCCAGAAAGCGGAAGGCCACTACTACATCGATGAAAAGCAGCGCCAGGTGGAGCTCACCGAGGACGGCCACCAGCTGATCGAGTCCCTGCTGGTGGAAAACAACCTGCTGGAAGCCGGCGAGAGCCTCTACGCCGCCCACAACCTGACGCTGCTGCACCACGTGCACGCGGCGCTCAAGGCCCACGCCCTGTTCCACAAGGACCGCCAGTACGTGGTGCAGAACGATCAGATCGTGATCGTCGACGAGCACACCGGGCGCACCATGCCGGGCCGCCGCTGGTCCGAGGGCATCCACCAGGCGGTGGAAGCGAAGGAGGGCGTGCGCATCCAGCAGGAAAACCAGACCCTGGCGTCCACCACCTTCCAGAACTACTTCCGCCTCTACGAGAAGCTGGCCGGCATGACCGGCACCGCCGACACCGAGGCGATGGAATTCCGCCAGATCTACGGCATGGACGTGGTGGTGGTGCCCACCAACCGGCCGATGGTGCGTAAAGACGCCAACGATCTGGTCTACCTGACCCTGCAGGAAAAATTCGACGCCATCGTCGAGGAAGTGCGCGACTGCGTGGAGCGCGGCGCGCCGGTGCTGGTGGGCACCGCCACCATCGAGGCCTCCGAATACCTGGCCCAGCGGCTCACCAAGGAAAAGATCAAGCACCAGGTGCTCAACGCCAAGCAGCACCAGCGCGAGGCGCAGGTGATCGCCCAGGCCGGCCGCCCGGGCACCGTGACCATCGCCACCAACATGGCCGGTCGCGGTACCGACATCGTGCTGGGCGGTAACGCCGAGGAAGAGATCAAGCACATGGACGAGCCTTCCGAGGAGAAGGCCGAGAAGATCCGCGCCGAGTGGGAAGCCAACCACAACACCGTGCTGGAAGCCGGCGGCCTGCACATCATCGGCACCGAGCGCCACGAATCCCGCCGGATCGACAACCAGCTGCGCGGCCGCGCCGGCCGCCAGGGCGACCCGGGCTACACCCGCTTCTTCCTGTCCATGGAAGACGACCTGATGCGCATCTTCGCCTCCGACCGGGTGCGCAACATGATGCGCTCCCTGGGTCTCAAGGACGGCGAAGCCATCGAGCACCGCTGGGTGACGCGCGCCATTGAGAACGCCCAGCGCAAGGTGGAAACCCGCAACTTCGACATCCGCAAGAACCTGCTGGAATACGACAACGTGGCCAACGACCAGCGCCGCGTGGTGTACAGCCAGCGTGAGCAGATTCTCGAAGCCGAGAGCCTGGCGTCCTCGGTGGAGAGCATCCGCCGCGACGTGATTCCCGAGATGGTGCACAGCTACATGCCGCCGGGTTCCGTGGAGGACCAGTGGGACGTGGAAGGGCTGGAGAAAAGCCTGCAGGCGGAATACAGCA
Source organism: Alloalcanivorax sp. (assembly GCF_964221125.1). Lineage (NCBI taxonomy): Bacteria > Pseudomonadati > Pseudomonadota > Gammaproteobacteria > Oceanospirillales > Alcanivoracaceae > Alloalcanivorax > Alloalcanivorax sp. The sequence continues at coordinate 3,061 of NZ_CAXPXK010000106.1, read as the reverse complement.
GCGATATTCCGGTGCGCCAGTGGCTGGACGAAGACAACGGCCTGCACATCGAGGGCGTCACCGAGCGCATCATCGAGCAGCTGGAAGCGGACTACGCCCGCAAGGAAGAGGAGATCGGCACCGAGACCCTGCGTCCGATCGAGAAGCACCTGATGCTGCAGATCCTCGACCGCCACTGGAAAGAACACCTGGCCAACATGGACCACCTGCGCCAGGGCATTCATCTGCGCGGCTACGCCCAGAAGAACCCCAAGCAGGAATACAAGAAAGAAGCCTTCGAGCTGTTCCAGACCATGCTCAACCAGATCCAGCATGAGCTGGTGCGCGTGCTGCACAACTTCGAAGTGCGCCGCGAGGACGAAGTGGAGCGCCTGGAAGCCCAGCGCCAGGAAGAGGCCCGCGTGCAGGCCGAGAAAATGAAGGCCGAGCAGGAAGAGGTGGCCGCGCCCACCGCCCAGGGCGACGGCACCGGCCAGACCCAGGGACCGCCGGAGAAGCCGCGCACCGTGGTGCGCGAAGGCCGCAAAGTGGGCCGCAACGAACCCTGCCCGTGCGGTTCCGGCAAGAAATACAAGCAGTGCCACGGAAAGCTGGACTAACCATGACACAGACCGAATGGTTCCCGGTGGCCGGCGTTAAACTCGCCGCCATCGCAGCGGGCATCAAGAAGCCCAACAAAAAGGATTTGGTGGTCATCGAGCTGGCCGAGGGCAGCCGCGCCGCCGGCGTGTTCACCACCAACCGCTTCCAGGCGGCACCGGTGCAGGTGGCGCGCCGCAACCTGGCCGAGAAAGCGCCCCGCTACCTGATGATCAACACCGGCTACGCCAACGCCGGCACCGGCGACAAGGGCCACGCCTACTGCGAGGAAACCTGTCTGCTGCTGTCCGAGCTGGCGCACTGCGCGCCCTCGGAAGTGCTGCCGTTCTCCACCGGCGTGATCGGGCAGACCTTCCCCATGGAACCGTTCGAGGAAGGCCTGCCGCTGGCCCTGGACGACCTCAGCGAACACCACTGGGGCCGCGCCGCCGAAGGCATCATGACCACCGACACGGTGCCCAAGGTGGCCAGCCGGCGCATCGAGCTGGACGGCGACACCATCACCATCACCGGCATCGCCAAGGGCGCCGGCATGATCAAGCCCAACATGGCCACCATGCTCGGCTTCATCGCCACCGACGCCAAGATTGCCCAGCCGCTGCTGGATCAGTGGGTGAAAAGCCTGGCGGACCGCTCCTTCAACCGCATCACCGTGGACGGCGACACCTCCACCAACGACGCCTGCATGCTGATCGCCAGCGGCCAGGTGGGCGCCGAGATCAACGACCGCGCCGACCGCAACGCGGAGCTGCTCTACCAGGCCCTGGAAACCGTGTTCGTGGAGCTGGCCCAAGCGCTGATCCGCGACGCCGAAGGCGCCACCAAGTTCGTCTCCATCGAAGTGTCCGGCGCGCGCAGCGACCGGGACGCGCAGATCGTCGCCGAGACCATCGGCCACTCACCGCTGGTCAAAACCGCGCTGTTCGCCTCCGACCCGAACTGGGGGCGCATCCTCGCCGCCGTGGGCCGCGCGCCCATCGAAAGCCTGGACGTGGACAAGGTGGCGGTGTGGCTCAGCGAAGTGGAGCTGGTGCGCGAAGGCGGCGTCGCCGACAGCTACACCGAAGAGCAGGGCGCCGCGGTGATGGCCCGCCCGGAAATCACCATCCGCGTCGACCTGGGCGCCGGCGACGGCACCGGCCAGGTGTGGACCTGCGATTTCAGCTACGACTACGTCAAGATCAACGCCGAATACCGCACCTGAAGGAGCAGGTTGTGGGGGCGGGCCCGCTCCCAAGAGACACACCCCGACACCGAGCCTATGTCTGAATCTCTCCCCGAAATAACCGTCGTCGCCGCCATCATCCGTGATCGGCGAGATCGCCTCTGCCTCAGCCGTCGCCCGGAGCATAAACACCAGGGCGGCCTTTGGGAGTTTCCCGGCGGCAAAGTGGAGGAGGGCGAGCCCCTGGAGCGGGCCCTGGCCAGGGAGTTGGACGAAGAACTGGGCATGAAAGCGGTACGCTCCCAGCCCTTTATGACCGTGCGCCACCGCTACCCGGACCTGCGCGTGACGCTACATTTCCGCGAAGTAACCGCTTACACCGGCGAACCCCACGGCCGCGAAGGCCAGCCGGTGGAGTGGGTGCCGCTGCAGGATCTTTCCAGCCGCCAGTTCCCCGCCGCCAACCAGCCGGTGGTCACCGCCCTCAAACTGCCCCGGCAGCTGGTGATTCCCCCGGAAGGGCTCCATTACCAGGACGTGCTCGCCGGCATCGACCGGCTCGACCCCGACAGCCAGGGCCTCTACCTGCGGCAATGGTCGCAAAGCGACGCACTCCCCGAGCTCGCCGCCCGCTGCCGCGAGCGCGGCGTCCGCTTCTGGATCCGCGACGACGCCCACCTCGCCACCCGCGAACACGCCTTCGGCCTCCACCTGACGGCTAAATCTTGTGGGAGCGGTGCCCAAAACTACCCGGGCATCCTCTCAGCCTCTTGCCACAACGAAGCCGAAATCGCCCAAGCGGTAGAGTGGGGCGCGCAAATGGCCACCCTCTCCCCGGTCCACGCCACCCCCACGCACCCGGACGCCCAACCCCTCGGCTGGGACCGCTTCCGCGCCCTGGTGGAAGGCAAACCGCTGGTGTTCTACGCCCTCGGCGGCGTCACCCCCCAGGACCTGGACACAGCGCTCCACAACGGCGCCTTTGGGCTCGCTGGCATTCGCGCCTTTTGGTAGGCAGCCTGTTTGTGGGAGCGGCCTTGTGGGAGCGGGCCCAGCCCGCGAAAGGCCGGCAAAGCCGGCCGGCAGGATCCCAGAGCCCTATCCGATACCCTCAGCTCAGGTTATCGAAATCGTCCATCGGATCGGTGGGCTCGCCGGGAATCGCGTGGCGCTCCGACGCCCAGTCGCCCAGGTCGATCAGCTTGCAGCGCTCCGAGCAGAACGGCCGCCAGGGGTTATCGTCCCAGCGTGAGGGTTTCCGGCATTGCGGGCAGGGGTAAATACGGGTGGGCTGTT
>NZ_CAXPXK010000105.1:0-14738 GCF_964221125.1 Alloalcanivorax sp. | reverse complement strand
GTCCGTTGCGCCCGCAGGCGCATCTGTTCCAGGTCACTCTCACCATCGACCGGCCGACGCCGGAAGGGCAGGGGCTGACCCTGCCCGCCTGGATCCCCGGCAGCTACATGATCCGTGATTTCGCCCGTCATATTGTAGCGCTGGAAGCCTCGGCCGACGGCGAGCCCATCGATGTGGCCAAGCTGGATAAGCAGACCTGGCAACTGGCGCCGGTCACCGGACCGGTCACCGTGTGCTATCAGGTGTACGCCTGGGACCTGTCGGTGCGCGGCGCCCACCTGGACACCACCCACGGCTATTTTAACGGCAGCTGCCTGTTTCTCGCCGCCATGGGGTTCGAGGACCAGCCCTGCGAGGTGGACATCGAAGCCCCGGACGGCGCCGCCTACGCCACCTGGAAACTGGCCACCGGGCTCGACCGGGTCAGCGGCCCGGAGCTGGGTTTCGGCCGTTTCCGGGCCGACAATTACGACGCCCTGATCGATCATCCGGTGGAGATGGGCCATTTCGACCATGCCCGCTTCGAAGCCTGCGGCGTGCCCCACGACGTGGTGCTCAGCGGCCGCCACCGGGCCGACATGGCGCGGCTGTGCCGCGACCTGAAACCGATCTGCGAGCACCACATCAAGCTGTTCGGCGAGCCGGCGCCGATGGACCGCTACCTGTTCATGACCCTGGTCACCGACGGCTACGGCGGGCTGGAGCACCGCAACTCCACCAGCCTGATGAGCCCGCGCACCGACCTGCCGCTGCTCACCGACGGCGTCGACCAGGTGCGCGACGGCTACCGCAGCTACCTCGGGTTATGCAGCCACGAGTACTTCCACACCTGGAACGTGAAGCGCATCAAGCCAGAGGCGTTCACGCCCTTCGACCTGAGCCGGGAAGTGCACACCGAACTGCTGTGGGCCTTCGAGGGCATCACCAGTTATTACGACGATCTTTCCCTGGCGCGCACCGGGCTGATTACGCCGGAGAGCTATCTGGAACTGCTGGGCCAGACCCTGACCCGGGTCTACCGGGGCCGGGGCCGTTTCAAGCAGACCGTCACCGAGTCCAGCTTCGACGCCTGGACGCGCTTCTATAAGCAGGATGAAAACGCCCCCAACGCCATCGTCAGCTACTACGCCAAGGGTTCCCTGGTGGCGCTGGCGTTGGATCTGACCCTGCGTGAACGGACCAACGACGCGCGCAGCCTGGACGACCTGATGCGCCTGCTGTGGCAGCGCCACGGGCAGACCGGCGTCGGTGTGCCGGAGCAGGGCGTACAGGCCCTGGCCGAGGAGGTGGCCGGCGGTGACCTCAGCGACTTCTTCAACCAGGCGCTCTACCGCACCGAGGACCTGCCGCTGGAGGCGCTGCTCGCCGAACGCGGTGTCACCGTGAACTGGCGCCCGGCGGACGGGCACAGCGACAACGGCGGCAAGCCCGGCAAAAGCCGGCCGCCGGTGCATCTGGGCGCGCGCTTCGCCTCGGACCCCCAGGGCGCTCGCCTGCAGGTGGCCTACGAGCAGGGCGCCGCCATGGAGGCCGGGCTCGCCGCCGGCGACGTGGTGGTGGCGGTGGACGGCCTGAAAGCCAGCGCCGGCAATCTGGACACGCTGCTGGCCGGCTACCAGGAGGGCGAGCGTGTCGACGTGCACGCCTTCCGCCGCGATGAACTGATGCGCTTCACCGTGACGCTGGCGGCCTCGGAAGCGGACACCGCCTATCTGACGCTGGACGGAGACGGCTTGAGCGCCAAAGGCCGGGCCTGGCTGCTGGGTACCGAAAGTAAGGTATGACGAACCCGCAACTGGATGAATTGTATCGGCGGCTGGAAAATGTTCGGGCCGCCGACCGGCGGCGGCTTAAAAAGCGGCTCGACGGGCTGGCGCGCAAGTTCAACGCCAACGCGCTGCCCAAGGTGAGCGCCGCCATCGACGCCTCGGTGGCGGCCCGCGCCCGGCGTGCCGGCCTGGCGGCGGCGCCGCTGCGCTGGCCGGACCTGCCGGTGGTGCACCACCGCGAGGAACTGGCCGCCGCCATCGAGAAGCACCAGGTGGTGGTGGTGGCCGGCGAAACCGGCTCCGGCAAGACCACCCAGCTGCCCAAGATCTGTTTGTCCCTGGGGCGCGGCGTGGACGGCTATATCGGCCACACCCAGCCGCGCCGTCTGGCCGCTCGCTCGGTTACCGCGCGCATCGCCGAGGAGCTGAACAGCCAGGTCGGCGGCCTGGTGGGTTACAAGGTCCGCTTCAGTGAGCAAGTCGGTGACGACACCCTGGTCAAGCTGATGACCGACGGCATGCTGCTCAGCGAAATTCAGCAGGACCGCTACCTCCATCAGTACGACACCCTGATCATCGACGAGGCCCACGAGCGCAGCCTGAACATCGATTTTCTGCTCGGCTATCTGAAGCAGCTTTTGCCGCGCCGTCCCGATCTGAAGATCATCATCACCTCGGCGACCATCGACCATGAACGCTTCGCCGCGCATTTCAACGGCGCGCCGGTGTTCGAGGTGTCCGGGCGCACCTTCCCGGTGGACATCCACTACCGGCCGCCGGCGGAAGAGCGCGAGCTGGGCCTGCAGGTGGAGGAGGTGTTGCGCGAAATCGATCAGCAGGAGCGCCGCGACGGGCCGCCAACCGCCCGTGATGTGCTGGTGTTCCTGAGCGGCGAGCGCGACATCCGCGACGTGCATCATCATTTGAAACGCTGCGATTTCCGCGATACCGAATTGCTGCCGCTGTACGCCCGCCTCAGTGCCGCGGAGCAGCAGCGGGTGTTTTCCAGCCACCGGGGGCGGCGCGTGGTGTTGAGCACCAACGTGGCGGAAACCTCGCTGACGGTGCCGGGCATCCGCTATGTGATCGACGCCGGTACCGCCCGCATCAGCCGCTACAGCGTGCACTCCAAGGTGCAGCGTTTGCCGGTGGAGCCGATCGCCCGCGCCAGCGCCGACCAGCGCGCCGGCCGCAGCGGCCGCATCATGCCCGGCGTCGCCTATCGGCTCTACGACGAAGACGACTTCAATAACCGGCCGGCGTTCACCGATCCGGAAATCCAGCGCACCAATCTGGGCGCGGTGATTCTGCGCATGGCCGACCTGAAGCTGGGCGCGGTGGAGGACTTCCCCTTTATCGAACCGCCGGACGGTCGCCTGATACGGGACGGCTATCGCCTGCTGGAAGAGCTCGGCGCGCTCGACAAGCAGCGCCGGGTCACCACGCTCGGCCGTCAATTGGCGCGTTTCCCGTTGGATCCCACCCTGGCGCGGATGGTGGTGGCCGGCGCCGAGAAAAAAGTGCTGCGCGAAGTGCTGGTGATCGTCGCCGCCCTGGCGGTGCAGGACCCGCGCGAACGGCCCCGCGATAAACAACAGCAGGCCGACCAGGCCCATCAGCCTTTCGAGAACAAGGAATCGGATTTTCTGTTTTTCTGGAATCTCTGGCAGTGGGCCGAGCAACAGCGCGGCGACCTGGGTCGCAACCCCTATGAAAAGCAGCTGAAAAAGCATTTTCTGGCGCCGTCGCGGATGCGCGAATGGCGGGACACCCACCGGCAATTACTGTTGCTGGCCCGGGAAGAAGGCTGGTCGCTCAATGACGAAGCGGCGGACTACGAAAGCCTGCACCGGGCGCTGCTCACCGGGTTGCTGGGTAATGTCATGACCCGCAACGAAGACGGTGAGTGGCTTTCCACCCGCAACCGCAAGCCGCTGCTTTGGCCGGGCTCGTCGCTCAGTAAAGGCGGCGACAAGAAAGCGAAGCTGCGTTGGCTGGTGGCCGCCGAGCAGGTGGAGACCAGCCGCCTGTTCGCGCGCTGCGTGGCGCGGATTGAACCGCAATGGGTGGAAGCGGAAGCGGCGCACCTGATCAAGCGCCAGTATTTCGAGCCGCACTGGTCGAAAAAACGCGGCTGTGTGATGGCCAAGGAACAGATCAATCTGTTCGGGCTGATTCTCGCCTCCGGGCGGCGCATGCACTACGGCCCGCTGGAACCGGAGCTGGCCCGCGAACTGATGATCCGTGAGGGCCTGGTGGCCGGCGAGCTGACCCGTGAACCGGAATTCGTCGCCGCCAACCGGGAGCGGCTGCAGCGCCTGGAAGAGATGGAGCACAAGCTGCGCCGGCGCGACATTCTGGTGGACGAGGAGACCCGGTTTCTGTTCTACGACCAGCGCCTGCCGTCCGGGCTGTACACCCTGGCGCATCTGGAAACCTGGTACAAAAAGCAGGCCGACGAGCATGAGCGCCAGGCGCTGTTCATGGACGATGAGTTTCTGCTGTCCCACAGCCCGGACCTGCAGGGTGGCGCCTTCCCCGATGAGCTGGAATGGGACGGCATGCGGCTGCCGCTGGAATACAGCTTCGACCCCACCGGCGACCGCGACGGCGTCACGGTAATCGTACCCGCCGGCGCGCTGCAGCAGCTGCACGCGGAACGGCTCGCTTGGCTGGTGCCGGGTCTGTTGCGCGAAAAGCTGGAGGCCCTGATTCGCGGGCTGCCCAAGGCCCGCCGCCGTCATTTCGTGCCGGTGCCCGACTATGTGGCCGCGCTGCAGGAATCGCTGAGCCCGGACCAGCCGCTGCTGCCTGCCATGACCCGCGAGCTGCAGCGCATGACCGGCGTGCGCGTGGAGCAGGAAGAGTGGCGTGAGGACCAGCTGCCCGGGCACCTGCGGATGAACGTGCGGGTCACCGACGGGCAGGGCAAAGTGCTCGCCGAGGACCGTGATCTGGCGCGCCTGCAGCAGCGCTTCGAGGCCCTGGCCGGGGAGCGCGAGGCGTCACCGGCCCGCGAGGAAGTGGTGAGCGGGCGCACCTGGGTGTTCGGTACGTTACCGGCGTGCCAGGAGAGCGAGCAGGGCGGGGTGGTGTTCCGCCGCTACCCGGCGCTGCGCGACCGTGGCGAGGACGTGGCGCTGGAACATTACGCCGACGCTGACGACGCGCACTGGTGGCACGGTATCGGCTGTGCCCGGCTGATGCTGCTGGCACTGAACGAGCAGGTGCGCGGGCTGAAACGGTTCGCCGGCCAGCAACCCGGCTTTCAGAAACTCAAAGCGGAGAAATCGGCCATGGCGCGCGGCGCCCTGGATCAGGCGTTGCTGCGGGCCACGGTGTCCCATTTCCATCTGCACGACCAGCCGCTGCGCGACGAGGCCGCCTTCCGTGAGCGGTTGGACCAGGGGCGCGGCGAGTTCGTGTCGGCGGTGGAGCAGGCTCTTCGCACCTGGGGCGAGTTGTTCGCCGCCTACCGCCGCGTGATGCAACGCCTGGAAAAGAATTTCCCGCTCGCCTGGGCGCACGCCCACCGCGATCTGAAACAGCAGCTCGCCGATCTGTTCACTGATGATTTCCTGCTCACCGTGCCCAAGGAATGGCTGGATCAATACCCGCGCTACCTGGCGGCGGTGGAGCAGCGTCTTGAAAAGCTGGGCGGGCAGATCGGCCGGGACCGGGCGGTGGTCGCCGAGTTGGAGGAGTTCCGCGAGCGCTATCACCGGCGCGCCAAGGACACGCCGCCGTGGCGGCAGAGCGAGGCGCTGCGTCTGTACCGCTGGATGATGGAGGAATACCGCGTCAGCCTGTTCGCGCAGCCGCTGGGGACCCGGGTGCCGGTCTCCGCCAAGCGCCTCAACCGCCAGTGGGAGGCCTGCTGAAACCGGCCTGAGCCGGCGTCAAGAGCCGACGAGACGGCGAAATACCATTCCGGCTTTGCGCCGGCCCGGTCATATCCGGATAATTGACCCATTTATGGAACCCGCCCCGAGGTTCCCGACTGTCGCGGCGCTCCCCGGAGTGCCCTTTTTGCGCGAGGACAGGCTTGTGACCCATTCCGTCGTTATCAGCGGTACCGGACTCTGGACCCCCGAACAATCCATCACCAATGAAGAGTTGGTGGCCTCCTTCAACGAATACGTGGCCCGCCACAACGAACGCCATGCCGACGCCATCGAAGCGGGCGAGATGGAGCCGCTGACCGGTTCCAACTCCGCGTTTATCGAGAAAGCCTCCGGCATCAAGCAGCGTTACGTGCTGGACAAGGAAGGCATTCTCGACCCGGACCGGCTGGCGCCGAATATTCCCGAGCGAAGCGACGACGAGCTGTCGGTGCAGGCGGAAATCGCCGTGCTGGCCGCCCGCCGGGCGCTCGACAACGCCGGCCTTAAGCCGGACGACCTGGACGCGGTGCTGGTGGCCTGTTCCAACATGCAGCGCGCCTACCCGGCCATGGCGGTGGAAGTGCAGCAGGCGCTGGGCATGGAGCACGGCTGGGGCTACGACATGAACGTGGCCTGTTCCAGCGCCACCTTCGGCATCCAGACCGGCGTCGACGCCATTCGCAACGGTTCCGCGCGCCGCGTGCTGATGGTCAATCCGGAAATCTGTTCCGGGCACCTGGCCTGGGAAGACCGGGACTGCCACTTCATTTTCGGTGACGTGAGCACCGCGGTGATCCTGGAGCGGGCCGAGGACGCCACCAGTGACAATCAGTGGGAGGTGCTGGGCACCCGCCTGCAGACCCGTTTCTCCAACAACATCCGCAATAACTTCGGCTTCCTCAACCGCGCCGACCCCTCCGGTGTGGGCAGCCGCGACAAGCTGTTCCGTCAGGAAGGCCGCAAGGTGTTCAAGGAAGTGTGCCCGATGGTGGCGGAGCAGATCACCGGCCATCTGGCCGATTTGTCCGTGCCGGTGGAAGACGTGCGCCGCATGTGGCTGCACCAGGCCAACCTGAACATGAACGAATTCATCGCCCGCCGGGTGCTGGGCCGCGACCCCAGCCGCGACGAGGCGCCGGTGATCCTGGACGATTACGCCAACACCAGCTCCGCCGGTTCGATCATCGCTTTCCACAAGCACAACAGTGATTTGCCGGCGGGCACCAAAGGGGTGATCTGCTCCTTCGGCGCCGGCTATTCGATCGGCAGCGTGATCGTGAACCGGGTGCGCTGAGCGCGCCGGTTTCACGCCAGCGTCACGGCGGCCGCGGGGTAAACTCCGCGGCCGTTTTTGTTTGTTTTGCGGCCTACACGTAACGTTTACTTGATTCGTGCATCCATATAGTGTCGAAGCCACGGAAAGGACGCTTTTCTGTCGGTTTCACATACAGAATTACACGATCCATATTGGAGAACGATCATGGCTAAACTGAGCAAAATGAATCCCCTGGCCGCCACCCTCGGCGCCGCCTTCGTGGCTTCCGCAATGTCCATTCCGGCGCACGCGGCCGAGAATCCGTTCGGTGCCACCGATCTGCAAAGCGGTTACCAACTGGCCGGTGACCACGCCAAGGACGGAGAAGGCAAGTGTGGTGAAGGCAAGTGCGGCGACAAGAAAGGCGAAGGCAGCTGCGGCGGCGACAAAAAGAGTGAAGGCAGCTGCGGTGGCGCCGCCTGAACCCAGGAGTCGTAATCTATGACGACTTTCCCCGTGACCGGTACCGGTCTGGGGTTGCGGCGGGCCCTGATGGGCCCGCTGTCCCAACCGGGCACCATACCGGTGGATTTTCTCGAAGTGGCGCCGGAAAACTGGATCCCCATGGGCGGCAAGCTGGCCCGTGAGTTTCGTGGTTTCACCGAGCGGTACCCCTTTGTCAGCCACGGTCTCAGCCTGTCCCTGGGCGGACCGGAACCTCTTGATTTCGAATTGCTGGGGAACATCAAACAGTTTCTCGGCGAGCACCGGATCCGCTGCTACACGGAGCACCTCAGCTACTGCAGCGATCACGGCCATCTTTACGACTTGATGCCGATCCCGTTCACCGAGGAAGCGGTGCACTATGTGGCGGACCGCATCCGCCGGGTGCAGGATTTTCTCGGCCAGCGTATCGGTATTGAACACGTCAGCTATTACGCCACGCCGGAGGTGACCGAAAGCCGCCCGCTGGGCGAGCTGGAATTCGTCAACGCGGTACTGGAAGAGGCGGATTGCGGCCTGTTGCTGGACGTGAACAACGCCTACGTCAACGGTATCAACCACGGCTACGACGCCGCCGACTTTATTCGCGGCCTGCCCGGCGAGCGTATTTTCTATGTGCACATCGCCGGCCATTTCGACGAAGCCGAGGACCTCAAGGTGGACACCCACGGCAGCGAAGTGATCGACCCGGTGTGGCGGTTGCTGGACGTCGCCTACGACCAGTTCGGCGTGTTGCCCACGCTGTTGGAGCGGGACTTCAATTTCCCGCCGGTGGAGGAACTGAACCGCGAGCTGGATCGCATCGGCGACGCCCAGCAGCGCCGCGCCGCGATCAGCCGGAGGGCCTGATGAGCGAGCCGGAATTCCAGCGCCTGCAGCGTTCGTTCGCGGCGCACCTGCGCAATCCGCAACGCCACCCGGCGCCGTCCGGCATCGAGGAGCGGCGTCTGGCGGTCTACCGCCAGTTGTTCTTCAACAATCTCAACGGGTTTCTGGAAAAGGGCGTTCCGGTTCTGCGCAGCCTCTACGACGACGCCGGCTGGCGGCGTCTGGTGCGCGGCTTCTTTGATCAGCACGCCTGCACGTCGCCGTACTTTCTGGAAATTCCGGAAGAGTTCGTTACCTTTCTTGCCGAGACCTATCAACCGGGGGAGGGCGATCCGCCTTTTCTCGCCGAGCTGGCGCACTACGAGTGGATTGAGCTGGTGCTGGACACCGCCACCGACACGGTGCCGGAGCAGGGTGTGCAGCCCGGCGGTGATCTGCTGCGGGGGGTGCCCTATCTGAACCCGCTGCATTGCGTGCTCAACTACCGTTGGCCGGTGCATCAAATCGGCCCGGAGCACCGCCCGGAGACGCCGCCGGAGCAGCCGGTGTGGCTGCTGGTGTACCGCAATGCGGAGGACCGGGTGGCGTTCATGGAAATCAACGCGGTCACCGCGCGGCTGCTGGCATTGATGCAGGAGCAGCCGCTCAGCAGCGGCGAACAACTGCTGCAAACGCTGGGCGATGAAATGGGTTTCCAGGACCGCGCCGCGCTGTTGAGCTTCGGCGCGGATCTGCTGCAGCGGCTTCGCGACCGCGAACTGATTCTGGGCGCCCGCCTGCAACCCACCCCGGCCTGAGAGCGGCAAGGTTGCTCTTTGCCTGGCAGGCACCGCTATAATGCGCGGGCCATCACTGATTAGGGAGCTACTGTGCGCATATGGATTGCGGCGCTTGTGTCGGCGCCATTGATTGCCTTATCCCAACCGGTATTCGCCCAGCCGGTACCGGAAACCGCCGGCGAGACCCGCGAAGCCGCGATCCAGTCCGGCGACGACTGGGGCAGCGCCTCGACGCCGTTCGACCAGGCCGGCGGCGCCGGTCGCTTCGCCGAGATGGATCCCTGGCAGGGTTTCAACCGCAAGATTTTCGGCTTTAACGAATTCGTCGACCGCTACGCGCTGAAGCCGGCCGCCAAGGGCTATCGCTGGGTGACACCGGAGTGGCTCGATAACACCGTGACCCGTTTCTTCAGCAATCTGGGCGATATCGGTGACGGCCTCAACTATATTTTCCAGTGGCGCTGGGGCGAGGCCGGCAACAGCCTGGGGCGTTTCGGCATCAATACCACTCTGGGGGTGGCCGGCCTGTTCGACGTGGCCAGCGACGTGGACCTGCGCAACACCGACACCAGCCTGGACGTGACCCTGGGCCGCTGGGGCGTGCCCCGCGGGCCCTATCTGGTGGTGCCGATTCTGGGGCCGTCGTCGGTGCGTGACGCCACCACCATCTATCCAAGCAGCTATTTGTGGCCGGTGAGCTATCTGGAGGACGATCTGGCGCGCTACTCGCTGGCGGCTTTGTACGGCGTCGATCTGCGGGCCGATCTGCTGGACCTGGAGCGCAATATCGTCGGCGACCGCTATACCTTCATCCGTAACGCCTATCTGCAGCGCCGTCTGATGCAGGAAGGCAAAGACGAAGAGCCGGCCCTGCCCGACGAAGACCCGGAGCTGGAAAGCGACGACGGCTGGTAAAGCGCGGGGTAGCCGGGCGCGGGCCCGGCGCTATTCTCCCAGGGCGGCCAGTTTGGCGCGGATAAAGTCGCCGTGGGACACGTACAACAGCTCCGACACCCGCCGGATCAGCTGCTCTTCGTGGCTGTCGGCGTCGCCGTCGGCGGCGGCGATCGCCCACATATCGTAAATCAGCTGTACCCGCGTTTCCGGATCCCAGCGTTGCCGCAGAGGGATGGTGAACTCGAACAGGTCGGTGGCGTTTTCCAGTCTTTGATCCAGCTCGGCGACGATTTCCTCCATCTCTTCCGCTTCCAGATGCCAGCGCTCGCGCACCGCCTTGACCAGCAGGCGCTGCTCGCGCTGATCCACTTCGCCGTCGGTGCGCGCCACTTCCATGAGCAGCGCGGCGGCGGCGCGGTGCAGGTCGTGATCGCTTTCTTCGCGGGTCTGGGCGGGTGAGTCGGATTCAAACAAACGGGCAAGCCATTTCACGCTGCGATGTCCTCCGCGGTCAGTAATGATTCCAGGGCGCGTTGATCGGCGGCAAAACGGCGAATGCCGTCGCTGAGCAGATCGCAGGCCATGGGGTTGTCATTCAATGACCAGCGGAAACGGGCTTCGTTCAGTGCCCGGGCGGGAAGCGCGCCGTCCGGCTCCGCCGGGACCACCGTGTCCGGGTCCAGGCAGCGCGACAGGGCGCCGTCGTCTTCGGCCAGCTCGCCCAGCAACGCCGGGCTGATGGTGAGCCGGTCGCAGCCGGCCAGCGCCTCGATCTGAGCGGCGTTGCGGAAGCTGGCGCCCATCACGATGGTGTCCAGCCCGCGCCCCTTGAGCAGATGGAAAATCTCGCGCACCGACTGCACGCCCGGATCCTGATTGATATCGGTGATTTCCAGCCCGCGTTTGACGTGCCAGTCCTGAATCCGGCCCACGAACGGCGAGATCAGCGTGGCGCCGGCTTCGGCTGCGGCCAGCGCCTGCTCGGCACTGAACACCAGGGTGAGGTTGCAGCGCACGCCTTCTTCCTCAAGGATGCGCGCCGCCTGGATGCCCTCCCAGGTGGCCGCGGTCTTGATCAGAACGCGTTCCGCCGGCACCTCCAGTTCCCGGTACAGCGCCATCAGGCGGCGTGCCTTGGCGACCGTGGCGGCGGTGTCGAACGACAGCCGCGCGTCCACCTCGGTGGACACCAGGCCCGGGATATGGCTCAGCACCGCCTGGCCGGCCACGCAGGCGAAGGCGTCGGTGCACCAGGTCAGGTCGCCTTCGTGGCCCAGTTCCCGCGCCAGCTCGCGGGCCTGGTCGAGCAGGTGCCGGTAGCGTTCGTCCCGTGCGGCGGCCAGCAGCAGGGACGGGTTGGTGGTGGCATCGTGGGGCCGCAGCTCAGCGATGCGTTCCAGATCGCCGGTGTCGGCGACCACGGTGGTCCATTGTTCGAGTTGTTGGCGTTTGCTGATCATGGCTGACCTCCCTGTGTAGTGGCCCCAGCATAGCCAACCGTGTGCCGGGTCAAAAGGGCCAGAGCCTCTTGGTAGACCTCCGGCGTGGCGTCGTTCTTGTGCGCGTGCTGGCTCAGGTGCCGGCGGTAGGCGCGGGCGCCCGGCATCGCCTGGAACAGATTGAGCGCGTGGCGCAGCACATGCTTGGGGTGCACGCCGTCGGCGTAGCGCCGCTCCAGATAGGGAATGAACGCCTCGGCCACCGCCAGCCGGTCCGGCGGTGGGGTGTTCTCGCCGAACACCTGCCGGTCCACGTCGGCCAGAAACCAGGGGTTCATGTAGGCTTCCCGGCCCACCATCAGGCCGTCCACCTGGCCCAGATGGGCGAGCATGCCCGGCACGTCGCGCAGCCCGCCGTTGAGGATGATCTCCATGTGCGGGAAGGCTTGTTTGACGGCGTAGGCGCGCTCGTAGATCAGCGGCGGGATATCCCGGTTTTCCTTCGGCGACAGGCCGTCCAGGATCGCCTTGCGGGCGTGAATGGTCAGGCTGCGGCAGCCGGCCTCATCCATATGGCGGACGAAGCGCTGCAGGAACGGGAAGTCGTCCTGATCGTCGATGCCGATGCGGGTTTTCACCGTCACCGGCACGTCCGTGACGTTCGCCATCGCTTCCACGCAGCGCGCCACCAGCTCCGGTTCCGCCATCAGCACCGCGCCGATCTTGCCCTGCTGCACCCGGTCCGAGGGACAGCCCACGTTGAGGTTGATCTCGTCGTAGCCGTAGTCCGCGCAGATGCGCGCCGCTTCCGCCAGCTGGTCCGGGTCGCTGCCGCCCAGCTGTACCGCCAGCGGGTGCTCGGCGGCGTCGAAACCGAGCAGCCGGTCCCGGTCGCCGTGGATCACCGCCGGCGCCACCACCATTTCGGTGTAGAGCAGCGTGCGGCGGGTAATTAACCGGGCCAGATAACGAAAGTCGCGCGTTGTATACGCCATCATGGGCGCGATGGAAAAGCGCCGGCTGAGCGGGGCAGGGCCGGGGATCGGGGTGTTGAGTGAGGACATGGCGTTATTATCGCACGGCCGCCGCCGCCACGGGAAACCCCCGTTCATGCAAATCCGGGCAAAGGTATATTCCTGTAAAAGCGCCTTGTGAAAGTGGCGTCGTTTGGCTTTGATGACGGTGCGATAACGCAAAACAGGGAGAAAATTATGCTGAGCTGGAGCCTTTTATTTCTTGTCATCGCGATCATTGCCGCGGTTCTGGGGTTTAGTGGTATTGCCGGCACCGCCGCGGGCATTGCCAAGATTCTGTTCGTTGTATTCCTGGTGATCTGGATCATCAGTCTGATTGCCGGACGGCGCTGACCGGAAAGCATGACCTCGCCGTTATGCTGATAACAGGGGCGCATTAGCCTATAATGCGCCCCTTTATTCCGGCCACGGAGTCAGCATGACCGTTCGTACCCGAGTGGCACCTTCGCCCACCGGCGACCCCCATGTGGGGACCGCTTATATCGCGCTTTTCAATCGTTGTTTTGCCCGCCAGCACGG
Source organism: Alloalcanivorax sp. (assembly GCF_964221125.1). Lineage (NCBI taxonomy): Bacteria > Pseudomonadati > Pseudomonadota > Gammaproteobacteria > Oceanospirillales > Alcanivoracaceae > Alloalcanivorax > Alloalcanivorax sp. The sequence continues at coordinate 1,830 of NZ_CAXPXK010000105.1, read as the reverse complement.
CGGCCAGTTCATTCTCCGTATCGAAGACACCGATCAGACCCGCTCCAGTGATGCCTCGGAGCAGGCGATCCTGGAATCGCTGCGCTGGCTGGGCCTGGACTGGGACGAGGGCCCGGACGTGGGCGGCCCCCATGCGCCTTACCGGCAAAGCGAGCGGGCCGGTGATTACCGGCGCTATGCGGAGCGTCTGATCGCCGACGGCCATGCCTTCAAATGTTTCCGCAGCGCCGAAGAGCTGGACCAGCTGCGCGCCGACCTGAAAGAGCGGGGCGAAAACCGGGCCCTGAAGCCGGCCGATCTGGAACTGCCCGCCGATGAGCAGCAACGCCGCGAGGACGCCGGCGACCCCTATGTGATCCGCATGCGGGTGCCGGAGTCCGGCCGCTGTGAAATCGACGACATGCTGCGCGGCACCGTGGAGCTGGACTGGTCCCTGGTGGACGCGCAGATCCTGCTCAAGTCCGACGGCATGCCCACCTACCACCTGGCCAATGTGGTGGACGATCACCTGATGGAAATCACCCATGTGATCCGCGGTGAGGAATGGCTGAATTCGGCCCCCAAGCACAAGCTGCTGTACCAGTACTTCGGCTGGGACATGCCGGTGCTGTGCCACATGCCGCTGCTGCGCAACCCGGACAAGTCCAAGCTCAGCAAGCGCAAGAACCCGGTGAGCATCAATTTCTACCGCCGCATGGGCTATCTGCCGGAGGCGGTGGTCAATTACCTCGGCCGCATGGGCTGGTCGATGCCCGACGAGCGCGAGCGTTTCACCCTGGAAGACATGCAGGCGGCGTTCGATATCCAGCGCGTGTCCCTGGGTGGTCCGGTGTTCGACGTGGAAAAGCTGAGCTGGCTCAACGGCCAGTGGCTGCATGACTTGTCCGACGAGCAGTTCCTCGACCAGTTGCGCGACTGGGCCTTCAACCGCGATTACGCCATGCGCGTGCTGCCCCATGTGAAGCAGCGCGTGGAAACCTTCGGCGAGGTGGTGGACAAGGCGGGCTTCTGTTTCTCCGGCATGGTGGCCGTGGAGGAAGCCGACTTCCAGCACCCCAAGCACGACGCGGAGGCAATGAAAGTCTGGCTGCAGTTCTACCTGTGGAGCTGTGAGGCGCGCCGGGACTGGCAGCGCGACGGCCTGTTCGCGGACGCCAAACAGCTGGCCGACGCCCTGGAGATCAAGATCAAGGATTTCCTGTTTCCGGTGTTCGTGGCGATCGCCGGCACCAGCGCCAGTTTTTCCGTGGTCGACAGTATGGAACTGCTGGGCCCGGACATCAGCCGCGCCCGTCTGCGTCATGCCATTGACGTGCTCGGCGGCGTTTCCAAGAAGCAAACCAAGAAGCTGGAGAAGGAGTGGGCGGCCATTGTTCCGGCGAATTGAACAAGGCTTGTACAAACGGACTTCCAACTGTCAAAAACCCGGGGTGGATGCTTGACAGGGTAAGGCCGCTGCGTAAAATACGCGGCTCCACACAGGGCGCAGCCCGGTGGGACAGCTTTTGGGGCCATAGCTCAGCTGGGAGAGCGCTACAATGGCATTGTAGAGGTCGGCGGTTCGATCCCGCCTGGCTCCACCAAACACGTCCCCTTCGTCTAGTGGCCTAGGACACCGCCCTTTCACGGCGGTAACAGGGGTTCGACTCCCCTAGGGGACGCCAAATAAAAAGCCCCGGCTCGAAAGAGCCGGGGCTTTTTTTTGGCGTTCCACCTCTGGGGGCGTCGCCACTTGTGCGAGCGGGCCCCGCCCGCGAAAGGGTGGCGGTAGCCACCCGGCGGGATACCAGAGACGTCTGGAAGCGGCGCCGGAACCAGGTCTCTGGGCTC
>NZ_CAXPXK010000104.1:0-17738 GCF_964221125.1 Alloalcanivorax sp. | reverse complement strand
GACTGCTGCTGGCGGTGCACCGGCAGCAGGTCGGCGTCTTCCGGGTCCGCGGAGGTGTCCAGCAGCACCAGGGCGCGCACCCGCTCCGGGTACTTGAGCGCCAGCCGCATGAAGGTCATGCCGCCCTGGGACAAGCCCACGAAGATCGCCTGGTCATAACCCAGCTGATCGAGCAGGGCGACGCTGTCGTCGGCCATGTCGTAGAAGCTCCAGCCCTTCTCGCGGTAGCCGGAGCCGGTGTGGCCGGGCCAGTCCAGGCTGACGCAGCGGTAGCGGTGGCGGAGTGCCTCGATCTGCGCCTCGAACATGGATTTGTCCGCCAGGACCCCATGGCCGAACACCAGCAGCGGGCCTTCGCCCTCGTCCAGGTAGGCGTAGCGCTGGCCGTTCAGTTCGGTGGTGTGGTGGGTGAACGCCATGGTGGGCCTCGTGATCGCCGGTTAGCGGTAGGTGAGCATGTCGCCGGCCAGATGCAGGTGCTCGTTGAGCGTGGCCAGGCGCAGACGGCCGGTGTTGACCAGCAGCCGGGTGACGCTGGTGTTGATCAGGCCCCGGTTGAAGGTGATCAGCGCCTCCTGGTCCAGCTCAAGCAGGTGCTGAATGGCCACGCTGATGGCGCCGCCGGAGGTGAACACCAGGGCGCTGTCGCCGCTTTCCAGCCGGTTGGCCAGGCTGTACAGGGAGGCCAGCACCCGCTCGCGGAACGCCGGCCAGGTTTCCTGATAGTCGTCTTCGTTGCGCTGCCAGCGGCGCAACGCCTCCTCGAAACGGGCCTGGAAGGCGCGGCGCGGGTTGTCCTGTTCGTTCATCCAGCGGGTGAGCACCGCCCGGTCCTGGGACTCGGGCCAGTGCACCCGCATCAGGGTCTGGTGGTCGTATTCGTTGAAGCCGGTGTCGGTGGCCCATTCCTGCGGCAACCCCAGTGCTTCCAGTGTCGCCTGGGCGGTTTCCCGGTGACGCTGCATGGCGCCGCACACCACCCGCGGCGCGCCCAGATTCTGCTCGCGCAGATGGCGGCCGAGGATGCGGCTCTGTTCCCAGCCGGCGTCGGACAGGGCGTCGTAGTTCTCGGCGCCGAAACTGGCCTGGCCGTGACGGATCAGGTAAATCACTGGCATCGAGGGTCTCTGCTTATTCCCGGAAGTTGACCCCATGCTAGGGGGCGGTTTTCAATTAATCTAATGAATCTGAAAAATACACCTGGATAAGCCCCATGCATGTCTCCCGCTTCGATCTGAACCTGTTCGTGGTCTTCGACGCCATCTATACCGAAGGCTCCCTGACCCGCGCGGCGCGCGTGCTCAACCTGACCCAGCCGGCGGTGAGCCACGCCCTGGGGCGGTTGCGCGACCGTCTCGAGGACCCGTTGTTCGTGCGCCAGGGGGCACGCATGGTACCCACCAGCCGGGCACGCGCCATGGTCACCCCGGTGCGCCACGCGCTGGGCGGACTGCAGCGTTGTCTCAGCGACGAGGGCGGCTTCGACGTGGCGGACGCGGAGCGCACCTTCGTGGTCGGATTGCGCGACGGCCTGGAGGGCTGTCTGCTGCCGCCGCTCACCGCCGGCATTCTTGAAGAGGCCCCCGGCGTGCGGCTGCAGTCGATGACCGTGGCGCGCCGGCAACTGGCGACCGAACTGGCCAGCGGCCGGCTGGATCTGGCCGCCGACGTACTGCTGCCACTGCCGGACGCCATCGAACACCGCCCGGTGATGAGCGGGCCGCTGGTGGTGATCATGCGGCCGGGCCACCCGCTGGCCGGCAAGCTGGACCTGCCGGCCTACCTGGCGGCGCAGCACGTGCTGGTGTCCTCGCGGCGGGAAGGGCCGGGCATGGAAGATTTCGGTCTGTCCCGCCTTGGCTACCGGCGCAATATCCGCCTGCGTTGCCAGCACCACATGGCGGCGTTGTCCACGGTGATGGGCTCGGACCTGCTGCTCACCCTGCCGGGCCTGCTGGCGCGTCAGCTGGCGCCCGCCGGCAGCCACGTGGAGCCGCTCCCCGCGGACGTTCCCGGCCTGGAGCTGCACCTCTACTGGCACCGGGATCAAAGCGCGGACCCGGGCCACACCTGGCTGCGGCAAAGGGTGATGGCGATGCTGGCGGAACAGCAGAGCGAACCCGGCTAAGACACCTTACTGACGCCACCTTCACGCTTACCCAATTCGCCTTATTGCATATCCACAGGGTGCAAGAGCAACCTCGTCACTTGTGACGTGAGTCACATTTTTCGGTTGTGATAATAAAAGTACCTTGGGGATAGAAAAATGGGATGGTTCAAGGATTTTTGGCTGGTTGACTGGCCGATGGTGATACGTCGTGTGGTTCTGATTCTGGTGCTGGGGGCGGTGGCCGTGGGCGGCTGATCGTGAGCATCATCGGTGCGGGTCGGCCGCGCCTTTCCCCTGTTAAGCGAAGCCGGTGCATACTGGGTCGACCTCTGTAGCCTGTACAAGGAGACCCCATGACCGCCCCCGCGATTCTTGTGGTCGGCGCCGGTGACGCCCCCGGCGGCGCCATTGCCCGACGTTTTGCCCGTGAAGGCTTCACCGCCTGTGTCACCCGCCGCACCGAGGACGCCCTGACGCCGCTGGTCGAGCGTATCCGGGAGGAGGGAGGGCAGGCCCGCGGCTTCGGCTGCGACGCCCGCGACGAAGATCAGATGCAAGCCCTGGTGGACACCATCGAGACCGAAGTGGGGCCGCTGGAGGTGGTGGTTTTCAATATCGGCGCCAATGTTCATTTTCCGATCCGCGAGACCACCGCCCGGGTCTACCGCAAGGTGTGGGAAATGGCCGCGTTCGCCGGCTTTCTCACCGGCCGCGAGGCGGCGCGGGTGATGGTGCCGCGCGGCCGTGGCACGATCCTGTTCACCGGCGCCACCGCGTCGCTGCGCGGCGGTCGCGGTTTCGCCGCGTTCGCCGGCGCCAAATTCGCGCTGCGCGCGCTGGCGCAGAGCATGGCCCGGGAACTGGGGCCGGAGGGCATTCATGTGGCCCACACGGTGATCGACGGCGCCATCGACACCGCCTTTATCCGCGACAACTTCCCCGAGCGCTATGCGCTCAAGGACCGCGATGGCATCCTCGACCCGGAGCACATCGCCGACGCCTATTGGACGCTGCACCGGCAGCCCCGCGATACCTGGACCCACGAGCTGGATTTGCGCCCGTGGATGGAAACCTTCTGATCACCATCGTGAATGAATGGAGAGCCGCCAATGAGCCGCGAGCTGGAATTTTTCTTTGATGTGGGCAGCCCCGCGTCCTATCTGGCGTGGACCCAGGCGCCGGGCCTGTGCCGGCGCACCGGTGCCACCCTGCGTTACCGGCCCATGTTGCTGGGCGGCGTGTTCAAGGCCACCGGTAACGCCTCGCCGGCGGCGGTGCCCGCCAAGGGGCGCTACAGCAGCCGGGACATGCAGCGTTTCGCGCGCCGTTACGGCGTCACCCTGAACCAGAATCCGCACTTTCCGGTGAACACCCTGATGGCCATGCGGCTGGCCGCCGCCGCCGTCGACAGCGACCAGCGCGATACCGTGCTGGCCGCCCTGTTCGAGGGGATGTGGCTGCAGGAGCGGGATCTGTCGGACTTGGACGTGCTCGGCCGCACCCTGGCCGAAGCCGGTCTGGATTCGGCGCACTGGGCAACTCTGGCCCAGGATCAGGCGGTGAAGGACAACCTCAAGGCGACCACCGAAGAAGCGGTGGAGCGCGGCGTCTTCGGCGCGCCCACCTTCTTCGTCGGTGAGGAGATGTTCTTCGGTCAGGACCGTCTCGACTTTGTCGAGGAGGCGTTACGGGCCTAGCCCGTGGCTCAGGACAGCGCCTGTTCCATGAACGGCGGCAGCACCAGCGCCGCCTTGTGGATGTCGGCGCTGTAGTAGCGGGTCTCGAACCCCTTGCCGGTGGCGTCCGCCTGGCGGAACCCGGCCACGTCGTGGTCCTTGCCCGCCAGGGTGCAGCTCCACCAGCCGCTGGGGTACACCGGCTGCGGGAACGGCAGCGTGCGGGTATGGCTGAAGCCGGCCTCGCGCATGTTGGCGTGCAGGTCGCGGATGATGGTGTCGCTGTGCAGCAGCGGTGATTCGGACTGCTGCACCAGCACGCCGCCGTCGGCCAGGGCGCGGTGGCAGTGGCGGAAGAACTCCGCCTTGAACAGACCTTCCGCCGGGCCCACCGGGTCGGTGGAATCGACGATGATGACGTCGAAGCGGCCCGCCTCGCACTCTTGCATGAACTTCACGCCGTCCTCGAAGCGCAGCTCCGCCCGCTCGTCGCTGTTGGACTCGCACAGCTCGGGAAAATACTTCTCGGAAAAGCGCGTCACCTGCTCGTCGATATCGATCTGCACGGCGCTGGCCACTTCGCCGTGGCGCAACACTTCCCGCAGGGTGCCGCAGTCGCCGCCGCCGATGATCAGCACGTTGCGCGGTGCCGCGTGGCTGAACAGCGCCGGGTGGGCCATCATCTCGTGGTACAGGAAATTGTCCCGGGTGGTGAGCATGGTGGCGCCGTCAATGGTCATCAGATAGCCGAAGGTATCGGTGTCCCACATTTCGATGTGTTGATAGTCGGTCTGTACCGATTCCAGCTTTCGTTTCAGACGCAGGCCGAAGGCGGTGCCGGCGGAGTCGAAATGCTCGATGAACCAGTTGTCTTTTTCGGAGCTCATAAAGGGGTGTCCGCTAAACGCTTCACAGAAGGCCGCTATTGTAAGCGTTCGGCGTCAATGTAGAAGCGCCGGGGCGCGGTATCCGAGCAACTATTTTTGTCCGCCGGCGGCCCCGGCAGGCATAATGCGGCAAAGCACGCAGCCGCCAAGGAACCGTCCATGACCCAGCCCCAAAGCCCGTTTGACGCCATTTACAATGTGCAGCGTTGGGGTGACGGCTATTTCCGGATCGGCAAGGACGGCCACCTGCATGTTCGCCCCCAGGGCGATCAGGGCGGTGAAGCGACCCTGGAAGCGGTGTTGCAGGCGTGCCGCGCCGCCGGATTGCGCACGCCGGTGCTGGCCCGCTTCTCGGGCATTCTGCGCGACCGGGTGCGGCGCCTGGCCGGCGCCTTCCGGGGCGCCATCGGGGAGCAGGGCTACCAGGGCCGCTACACGCCGGTGTATCCGATCAAGGTCAACCAGCAGCGGCGCGTGGTGCATGAAATTCTGCGCGCCCGGGAAGAGGGTGAGCCGGTGGGGCTGGAGGCCGGCTCCAAGCCGGAGCTGCTGGCGGTGCTGGCGCTCTCCAACCCCGGCGACGTGGTGGTCTGCAACGGCTACAAGGACCGTGAATACCTGCGCCTGGCGCTGATGGGCGAGAAGCTCGGCTTCCAGGTGCAGATCGTGGTGGAAAAGCTCTCCGAGCTGCCCATGCTGCTGGAGGAAGCGCGGGCGCTTGAGGTGTCGCCGCGCATCGGTTTGCGGGTGCGCTTGATGAGCATCGGCAAGGGCAACTGGCAGAACACCGGCGGCGAAAAGTCCAAGTTCGGTCTCAGTGCGCCGCAGCTGATCGAGGCGGTGGAGCACTGCCGCCGGGCGGGCAGGCTGGACTGCGTGCGCATGCTGCATTTCCACCTGGGCTCGCAGATCGCCAACATCCAGGACATCAAGGCGGGCATGCGCGAAGCGGCCCGCTACTATGTGGAACTGCGCCAGCTGGGCGCCGCCCTGGATACCGTGGACGTGGGCGGCGGTCTGGGCGTGGACTACGAAGGCACCCACTCCCGCTCCTACTGCTCGATGAACTACAACCTGGCGGATTACGCCTGGCACATCGTGCATACCCTGAGCGAGCAGTGCCGACGCAGCGACGTGCCCGAGCCGCATCTGATCTCCGAATCCGGGCGTGCGCTCACCGCCCACCATGCGGTGCTGCTGGTCAACATCACCGACGAGGAACGTCAGGCCACGGCGCGGGTGACCGCCCCCGGCGATTCCGACTGCGTGGAGCTGCACGAGCTCTGGCGGTTGAATCAGGTGCTGAGCGGCGAGCACCCCAATCTGCTTGAGGTGCACCCGGAGCTGCTCGGCGCGTGGCAGGACCTGCACCTGCGTTACCTGAACGGTGAAGTGGATATCCGCGGCCGCGCCCGCGGCGAACAGCTCTACACCAACGGGCTGCTGGCGCTGCGCGCCCGTCTCGACCCACGCCGCCGCCAGCAGCGTGATCTGCTCGATCGCCTAAACGAAATTCTCGCCGACAAACTGTTCGTTAACTTTTCCGTGTTCCAGTCGGTGCCGGATGTGTGGGGCATTGATCAGGTGTTCCCGGTGCTGCCGTTGTCCGGTCTGGACCAGCCCGCCACCCGGCGCGGTGTGTTGCAGGACATCACCTGCGACTCCGACGGTCGTATCGACCAGTACGTGGACGGCGAAGGGGTGGAAGCCACGCTGCCGTTGCCGGAAACGCTGAACGGGCACCTGGGCATTTTCATGGTTGGCGCCTACCAGGAAATCCTCGGTGATATGCACAATTTGTTCGGTGATACCGATTCCGTGGACGTGAACCTCAATGAGCGTGGCGAGATTGAGCTGACCCACGCGATTCAGGGGGACACGGTCAGCTCGGTGTTGCGCTATGTGAATTTTGACCCGGAACGGTTGCTGGCTACCCTGGAAGACCGCTGTCAGCAATCCCAGCTTCACGACGATGAGCGCCAGCGTTTCCTGGGTGAAATCCGGGACGGTCTGGCGGGCTACACTTACTTGGAATAACCGCATGGACGATCAAAAACGGGTCCGTCAGCAGGCCACCCTGGCACGCCTGGACCGCTTCAGCCGGTTCACCGATTCCAGCATTCGCATTCCTTTTACCCGCTTTGAACTGGGCGCCGAAGCGCTGATCGGCCTGGTGCCGGTGATCGGCGACGCCGCCGGCCTGGTGCTGTCCGGTTACGTGCTGCTGGAAGCCCAGCGCGCCGGCGTCAGCGGCGCCACCAAGCGGCGCATGCTGCGCAACATGCTGGTGGATTTCGTCGGCGGCCTGGTGCCGGTGGTCGGCGACGCCTTCGACGCCATTTTCAAAGCCAACACCCGCAACACCCGGCTGGTGCGCCAGGACCTGCTTAAGCAGCTGGGCGCGGAGGCGCCGCGGCGGTTCCCCTGGGGCACTCTGGTCGGGCTTTCGATACTGTTCGGCGTGATCACCGCCGCCGGCGTGGCGCTGTTGGCGTAACCCGGCCGTGACGTTACGGTGAAACGCGCCGTTGACAGGTAAAAAGCTGTAACAGGATGCTGCTATTCTCAAATTGGAGGCTGATACTGGCGAAGTGATTAGAAGGCTCAAACAAGAACAGCCTCTCAATCAGGGAACGCACGTATGATTTCGAGCGACGCTTGCCAAAGGAGCTCCGGATGACCACCTCATCGCCTTCCCAGGAATCGGAATCCCTGGATCAGCAGGACCGTATCAACCCGGTCGTTTTTTACGGCTCGGGCCTGGCCATTCTCGTATTCGCCCTGTGGGCGATGTTCTTCACCGAAGCGGCGGGCACCGTGATCTACGCGGCGCTGGCCTGGATCTCCAACAGCTTCGGCTGGTTCTACTTCCTCGCCGTGGTGGCTTACCTGGTGTTCGTGATCGCCATCGCCTGCTCGCGCTACGGCTCGATCAAACTGGGGCCGGACCATTCCGAACCGGAATTCAATATCGTCACCTGGGCGGCGATGCTGTTCTCCGCCGGCATCGGTATCGATCTGATTTTCTATTGCATCGTCGAGCCGGTGACCCAGTTCATGGAACCGCCGGTGGGCGAGGGCGGCTCCGTGGAAGCCGCCCGCGAAGCCATGCAGCTCACCTTCCTGCACTGGGGGCTGTCCGGCTGGGGCATTTATACCCTGGTGGGCATGTCGCTGGCGTTTTTCAGCTATCGCCACGGTCTGCCGCTGACCATCCGCTCCGCGCTGTATCCGATCTTCGGTAAGCGCATTTACGGCAGCATCGGCAACACCGTGGACATCGCGGCGGTGCTGGGCACCGTGTTCGGCGTCGCCACCAGTCTCGGCATCGGCATTATTCAGCTCAACTTCGGCTTGAACTATATGTTCGGCGTGCCGGAAAGCACGCTGACCCAGGCGCTGCTGGCGGTGGGCATCGTCGTGTTCGCCGCCATCTCCGCGGCCACCGGCGTGGAGAAAGGGATCCGTCGCCTGTCGGAATTCAACATGCTGCTGGCCGTCGTGCTGGTGCTGTTCGTGCTGATCGCCGGCGACACCCGCTTCCTGCTGGACGCCTTCGTGATGAACGTGGGCGATTACATTTCCAACTTCATCCCCATGTCGTTCGACACCTACGCCTTTGACCCGCCGCAGGACTGGCTCAACGCCTGGACGGTGTTCTTCTGGGCCTGGTGGATCGCCTGGGGGCCGTTCGTGGGCCTGTTCCTGGCGCGTATTTCCCGGGGGCGCACCATCCGTGCCTTCGTTACCGGCACGCTGATTCTGCCGCTCACCTTCATGATGGCGTGGATGTCCATCATGGGTAACTCGGCCATCGATCTGGTGATGAACGGCGCCACCGAGTTCGGTAACGAGGCGGTCGGCAATCCCGGCTCGGCGATCTACCTGTTCCTGGAGAATCTGCCCTGGGTCACGGTGACCACGGTGGTGGTGACGATACTGGCGATTGTGTTCTTCGTGACCTCCGGCGACTCCGGCTCGCTGGTGTTGTCCAACCTCACCTGTTTTATCCGTGACCCGGCCAACGACGCGCCGGCCTGGATGCGCATCGCCTGGGCCACGGTAATCGGCCTGGTGACGGTGGCGTTGTTGTCCACCGACGGCCTCAACGCCTTGCAAAGCGCGGTGGTGATCATGGGCCTGCCGTTCGCGTTCGTGCTGTTTCTGATGATGATCGGCCTGTTCAAGGCGCTCAGAGTGGAAGGCATGAAAACCACCAGTAACCGTGACGCCCTGGCCGGCCACCTGTCCGCGCGCATCGCCTCCGCCCGCGACCACAGCAACTGGGCGCACCGCCTCAGCCGGGCGATCAGCTTCCCGGGCCTGAAGCAGGTTCAGAAATTCCTGGAAGGCACCGCCCGGCCCGCCTTCGAGGACGTCAAAGCGGCGCTGGCGGAGAAGGACCACAAGGTGGAGATCTCCGTCGGCGAAGGCGACCAGGAGCATCTCGGCCTGGTGGTCGATCTGGGCGGCGAGGAAGACTTCGCCTACACGCTCTGGCCGCGCCAGTGCGCCATGCCGTCCTTCACCATCCGCGCCCAGCAGCGCCGCTCGGTCTATTACCGTCTGGAAGTGCATTTGCGTGAAGGCGGCCTGGGCTATGACGTGATGGGCTATTCCCGCGAGCAGTTGATCGAGGACGTGGTGGACCATTTCGAGAGCCACCTGCAGTACCTGCATCTGCGCCGCGAGAAGAGCCCCGGCGGCGCTTCGGAAATACGCGGCGACTACGAGGAGGGTGAATCATGAGCGAGACGGCCTACGACGCCGAGTTCGATTATGTGATCGTCGGTGCCGGCTCCGCCGGCGCCGCGCTCGCCCACCGGCTCAGCGAAAGCGGTGACCATTCGGTGCGTGTGCTGGAATACGGCGGCAGCGACAACTCCATCTTTATCAAGATGCCCACCGCCTTCTCCATTCCCATGAACATGAAGCGCTACGACTGGGGCTTTCACTCCGAGAAAGAGCCCGGCCTCAAGGGCCGCAGCCTGCACCAGGCGCGCGGCAAGGTGCTGGGCGGCTCCTCGTCGATCAACGGTCTGGTGTACGTGCGCGGTTGCGCCGGCGACTTCGAGGAATGGGAAGAACTGGGCGCCGCCGGCTGGGGCTACCAGGACGTGCTGCCTTACTTCAAACGGGGCGAGGACTGCGTCTACGGTGGCGATGCCTACCGCGGCGACCAGGGTGGTCTCACCACCTGCAACGGCAACAACATGAAGAACCCGCTCTACCGCGCCTTTATCAAGGCCGGCGAGCAGGCCGGCTACGGCTACACCGAAGACTACAACGGTTACCGCCAGGAAGGCTTCGGGCGCATGGACATGACGGTGCGCGACGGCGTGCGCTGCTCCACCGCCATGGCCTACCTCAAGCCGGCCATGAACCGCCCCAACCTGGACATTCAGACCCACGCCCTCACCACCCGGGTGATCATGGACGGCAAGACCGCCGTGGGTGTGGAATACCGCCAGGGCGGCAAGACCCGCCGGGTGCGGGCGCGCAAGGAAGTGATCCTGTCCGCCAGTTCGTTCAACTCACCCAAGCTGCTGATGCTGTCCGGCATCGGTCCGGCGGACCACCTTAAGGAACACGGCATCGAGGTGGTGCACGATCTGCCCGGCGTGGGCCGCAACCTGCAGGATCATCTGGAAGTCTGGGTGCAGCAGGAGTGCACGCAGAAGATCACCCTGAACAGCTGGCTCGGACCCCTGGCGAAAGCCTGGATCGGTGCCAACTGGCTGTTCCTGAAACGGGGCCTGGGCACCTCCAACCAGTTTGAATCCAACGGCTACATCCGCAGCCGCGCCGGCATGAAGTACCCGGACATCCAGTTCCACTTCCTGGCCGGGGCCATCGCCTACGACGGCTCCAGCGCCTTCAAGGGCCACGGTTTCCAGGTGCACCTGGGCGCCAACAAACCCAAGAGCCGGGGCTGGGTGAAGCTGAAATCCGCCGACCCGGAAGCGCCGCCGGAAATCGTCTTCAACTACTTCGCCGAAGAAGAGGACAAGGAAGCCTTCCGCGCCGGCCTGCGCTGGACCCGCGAGATCTTCGCCCAGCCGGCGCTGGACGAATACCGGGGCAAGGAAGTGTCACCGGGCCCGGACGTGCAAACCGACGCGCAGATCGACCAGTGGCTGGCGGAAACCGCCGAGACCGCCTACCACCCGGCCGGCTCCTGCCGCATGGGCACCGACGCCATGGCGGTGGTGGATCCGGAATGCCGCGTCCATGGCGTGCGCAATCTGCGCGTGGTGGACTCGTCCATCATGCCCACCGTCACCAACGGCAACCTCAACGCGCCGACCATCATGATCGGCGAAAAAGCCGCCGACCATATTCTCGGCCGCACGCCGCTGCGCAGCGACGCGCCCAGCTTTGCGCCCGACGACTGGCAGACCTCTCAGCGCGTCAGCGCGCCCGAGCGAACCGTCTAGAGCCGGCCGGCAGGATCCCAGAGGCCTTGTTGGTGCCGCCGTTAGATAAGGCTCTGGGATCCTGCCGGGAGCTTTGCTCCCTTTCGCGGGCGGGGCCCGCTCCCACAAGGCTCGCTCCCGCAAGGCCGGCTCTCGCCATCTTCAATAAGGCGCTTCGACATCCCCTTGCGCCACATACACCGTCTTCAAGCGTGTGTAGTGCTCGAACGCCCGGCGGCTGTTTTCCTTGCCGACGCCGGACTGCTTGAAGCCGCCGAACGGCATCTCGATGGGGGTGATGTTGTAGTGGTTGATCCACACAATGCCCGCCTCCAGCGCGTCGGCCATGCGGTGGGCCCGGTCGATGTCCCGGGTGAACACGCCGCCGGCCAGGCCGAAGGGGGTGTTGTTGGCCCGCGCCAGCACTTCTTCCTCATCGCTGAAGCTGAGCAGCGACATCACCGGCCCGAAGATCTCCTCGCGGACGATGGTCATGTCGTCGTTCAGGTCGTCGAACACCGTGGGCGACACGAAGTTGCCGTTCTCGAAGCCGGCCACCCGGGCCCGCTCGCCGCCGATCAACACACTGCCGCCTTCCTGTTTGCCCTTTTCAATGTAGTCGAGCACATGCCGCATGTGCCCCTCGCTGATCAGCGGGCCCACATGGGTCTCCGGGTCGAGCGGATCGCCCAGTACCATCTTGCCGGTGCGCGCCAGCAGTTTTTCCACGAAGGCGTCCTTCACCGATTCGTGCACGAACACCCGGGTGCCGTTGGTGCACACCTGGCCCTGGGTGTAGAAATTACCCAGCAGCGCGCCGGACACGGCGTTATCCAGGTCGGCGTCCTCGAACACGATCAGCGGCGACTTGCCGCCCAGTTCCAGGGTCACCGCTTTCAGGGAGTCAGAGGCGGCACGCATCACCGCCTTGCCAGTGCCCACCTCGCCGGTGAGCGAGACCTTGTCGATGCCCGGGTGCGCGGTCAGCGCCTGGCCGGTTTCCGCGAAGCCCTGCACCACGTTGAACACGCCGTCCGGCAGGCCGGCTTCCTGGAACACTTCCGCCAGACTCAACGCCGACAACGGCGTGAGTTCGGCGGGTTTGAAGATCATCGCGTTGCCGGCGGCCAGCGCCGGCGCCGACTTCCAGGCGGCGATCTGCAGCGGGTAGTTCCAGGCGCCGATGCCGGCGCACACGCCCAGGGGTTCCGGGCGGGTGTAGAAAAAGCCGCCGTCCACCTGCTGGTATTCGCCCTGCAAGGAAGACGCCTGGCCGGCGAAATACTCGAGACAGTCGGCGGCGGAATCCACGTCCGCTTCCGGCGTCTCCGAGATCGGCTTGCCGGCGTCCAGGGATTCCAGGCGCGCCAGATCATCGCGCTGTTCGCGCAGCAGCTGGGCGGCGCGCATCAGCACCCGGCCCCGGGCGGTGCCGTCCATGGCGCGCCACTGCGCCAGGCCGTCACGGGCGGCCCGGACCGCCCGGTCCACGTCCTTGGCGCCGGCCACCGCCACCCGGCAGATCACGTCGCCGGTGGCCGGATTCAGGTTATCGAAAAACTCGCCGTCGGTGCCTTGCTGGTAATGTCCGCCGATCCATAACAGGCGGTCTTTTTGGCGTTCCATAGGGGTACCTCGATGGCAGTGGGTCACCCGGCCGGTGCGGCCAGATGCTCGATAAAACGTCGGGTGCCGGACAGCAGCGGCTCGTCGAGCCCCTCGCTGCGGCGGCGCAGGGTGTTAAGGGCCTGTTGCGGGTGCGTGCTTTGCCGCCACTGACGGTGGCAGAACAGCCGCACCGCGAACGCGGTCAGGAACGAGGGGTCTTGCAGGTCGCTTTCGTTACACAGGGGCAGGGCCGGAAAGCGCGCCGCCAGCGCGGCGGCGAAAGCGCCGTCGCCCAGGCCCAGGACGCCGCCGTGCGGGCCGTGGACCGGCGTGGTGCCCAGTCCGCAACTGGGCGAGCGGGCCTTGAACACGAAGCCGTCGAGCGGGGTGTCGATATTGCGGGCCTGGGCGCCCAGGGCATCGGTATGGTCCTGGTCGGGCCGGGCTACGCCGCGCACCCGCTGTTCGCCGTCCAGGGTCACCACCTGGATCGGCGGGCGCGGCACCGGCAGGCCGATGGCCACCTCCGGACACACCTCCACGAAACGCACCAGGGGGCCGAGTTCGCGGTGCAACAGGGGTTCGTCGCGGTGGCCGCCGTCGTAGCGGACCGGGCGGCCGAGCAGGCAGGCACTGACGCCCAGCCGTGGCCGTCGGTGCGCTGGCGGGGCTGTTTCGAAGCCCATTTTTTGCAGTAAATCCGGTAGCATGGGGAACCCTCTCCCAACCTGTACCGATTGTCCCATGAAAGGTGTGATCCTCGACAGCCAGACCCTCAAGCCTTCGGAGCTGGACTTTTCCGATCTGGAAAAGCTGCTGCCGGAGTGGACATTCTATGAACAAAGCGGCCCGGACGATGTAAAAAACCGTTTGCGGGGCGTGACCGTGGCGATCACCAATAAAGTGGTGATCGACGCGGACACCCTGGCCGCGTCGCCGGATCTGAAGCTGATCTGCATCTCCGCCACCGGCACCAATAACGTGGACCTGGAGGCCGCCCGGCGGCAGGGCGTGGTGGTCTGCAACGTGAACGGCTACGCCACCGCCACCGTGGCTCAGCACACCCTGGCGCTGATGCTCGGCCTGGCCACCGCGTGGCACCGCTACGACGCCGACGCCCGGGCCGGCCGCTGGTCCGAGTCCGACATGTTCTGCCGCATGGATTACCCGGTGGTGGAACTGGCCGGCAAGACCCTCGGCCTGATCGGCCACGGCGACCTGGGCCGGCGCGTGGCGGCGCTCGCCGAGGCGCTGGGCATGACCGTGCGGGTGGCGGCTTCGCTGCGCCCCGGGGCGGACAACAGCGGCCGGGTGCCGCTGGACACCCTGCTCGGCGAAGCCGATGTGATCAGCCTGCACTGCCCGCTCACCGACGCCACCGAGAAGATGGTCAACCGGGATTTCCTGGCCGCCATGAAGCCCGGCGCCTTCCTGATCAACACCGCGCGCGGCGGCCTGGTGGATGAGCCGGCGCTGGCGGAAGCGCTGCGCGGCGGCCGTCTGGGCGGCGCCGCCCTGGACGTGCTTAGCCAGGAGCCGCCGCCGGCGGACCATCCGCTGCTGGCGCCGGACATCCCCAACCTGATCATCACCCCGCACAGCGCCTGGGTGAGCCGCGAGAGCCGCCAGCGGCTGCTCGACGGGGTGGCCGCCAATATCCGGGCCTGGCGGACCGGCCGGCCCACCAATGTGGTCAATGGTCTGCACAGCGCCTGAAACCGGAGATTAAGAATGTGGTTACAGCGGATTCTTACCCTGGCGCCCCGTGGCCGGGGTTTTCATCTGGTCAGCGACGAGGTGCGTGACGCCCTGCCGGAGCTGTCGGAATACCGGGTCGGGCTGTTGCACCTGTTTCTGCAGCACACCTCCGCCTCCCTGGCGATTAACGAGAACGCCGACCCGGATGTGCGCGGCGATCTGGAGCGCCACTTCAACGTGATGGTGCCGGAGAACGCGCCGCATTACGCGCACACCCTGGAAGGGCCGGACGATATGCCGGCGCATATTAAAACGGTGTTGATCGGCGAGAGCCTGACGGTGCCGGTGCGTGACGGGGCGTTGGCACTGGGCACCTGGCAGGGCCTCTATCTGTGCGAGCATCGCGACCACGCCGGAAGCCGGCACGTGGTCGTGACGCTGCAGGGCGAGAAGCGCTGACGCCGCCCGCGCGGGGTGTTGCTACTGCGAAATCCACTGCAGGAACTGGCGGCGCTCCTCCTGGGTGGCCTGGTTCCACTGGGCTTTCAGCGTGTCCAGATAGCTGGCCTGGCTGCCGGCGCTGGCGCCGCCCTCGGAGCCGTTAGCCGTGCCGCTTTCCGCGGGCGCCGCCGGTGCCGGCGTTACCGCTTCGGCCGCCTTGGCTTTCGGCTGCACCGCGGTGGCCCCCTTGGTTTCCACTTCGGTGCCGGTGATCGGCGCCAGGAAGCCCCGGTTGAGCACCAGGCCGCTGGCCTGGCTGGGCGTCTTCTCGCCGCTGTTCATGTTTTCCACCCAGCCGGAAAAGTCGTCTTCAAGGGCGCGTGCCTGGGTGACGTTCTGCGGGCGCTCGAAATCCAGGCGATAGAACTCGCCGGCTTCGCCGTCCACCACGAACAGGGCCGGGTCGGACTTCATCACTTCGTGGTTGTCGGCGTCCAGATCCCACAGCCGCTTGTAGTAGGCCAGGATCTCATAGCGCCCTGGGGTCACCTTGAGGTCCTTGTGGTCGGTATTGAAGAAGGTGTTGACCCCGTCCACTTCGCTGCCGTTGATGGTGAAGACTTCCAGGTCGGAGGGCACGCGAATCGTCAGCACCTGGCTGTCCGGTTGTTTGGCGCCCTCGTAGAGTTGCACCACCGGGCTGCGGCTACAGGCGGTGAGCAGAAAGGCGGCGGCCGCGATCAGCGCGAACGAACGCAATAAAGCCATGATGTTCTCCCGGTTTGCGGACCCGCCAGTGTGGCGGATCCGTGTGATGTTTTTATGACGGTCGGGGGTAGGGCCAGGCCCTAGAAGCCCCAGGTGGTCAGGTTCGACGGTGGTTCCCCGTTCGCCAGGCTGTTCAGCCCGCGCACGCAGCGCACGATCCACCAGATCACGATGATCACCAGCAACAGCCAGCCGATCAACGCCAGCGTGGTGATGCCCGCGATCAGGTTGTACAGCAGCCCAATCCAGAAGGTGCGGTACTGAAAGCGGAAGTGGGCTTTGTGCGGCTCCGGTGCGTCCGGCGCCTGCAGATGGGCGATCACCGCGCCCACCAGCGCCGTGACGCCGCCGGTGAGCAGGCCGATCAGCAGCAGCGCGTAGTTGATCCGGACCAGCTGGGAGCGGGTTTCCGCACTGCTCTCGCTCACGGCATTTCCTGGTCGGTCAGGTCCGGTGCCGGGGCGTAGCAGGTGGCCATGCACTCATCCATGGTCTCGAACGGCACCTGGCCTTCGCAGCCGCCCCAGGTGAATTCCTGGCAGCTTTCGCTATCACTGTCGTAGTAATAGCCCGGTATGGCGGCGCGGCACTGGCCGCTGTCCGGCGCCTGGTGGCAGGCGTCCGGCAGGGGGTGGGCGTTGCGTCCGCTCTGGCAGCCGGCCAGCGTCAGGACAAGGGCGGACAGGATCAACAGGACACGCATCGGTGGTTCTCCTTGTGCGGTGGTAGCCCACACTATACCCGGACCGGCGGACGGTCTCAGCCCATCAGTTTGCCGCGGAACAGGAAAAACACCGCGCCCAGCAGGCACAGCCCCGCCCACAGGTAGTCCCAGGTGAGTTTTTCCTTGAGGTAAAACAGCGAAAAAGGCACGAACACCAGAAGCGTGATCACTTCCTGGGTGATCTTCAACTGCCCGACGGTGAGCACCTGGTGGCCGATGCGGTTGGCCGGCACCTGCAGCAGATACTCGAACAGGGCGATGCCCCAGCTGATCAGCGCCGCGATGATCCAGGGCTTGTGCGGCATGCTTTTCAGATGCCCGTACCAGGCGAACGTCATGAACACATTGCTCAGGGTGAGCAGTGCCAGGGTGGTCCAGATGGGTGGCAAGGTGGCCTCCTGCGAACATGCGAAAACCCATGTTAGCGCCTGGCCACCCGCTAAACGAGAGGCGCGCCGTCAGCGCGCCGAGATCTCCACCGGCAGGCCGTCCTTGGGCATCGCCAGGGGCACCAGCTGCACCGGCATTTCGTAGCCGTCACGCACGGACACCCGGTAGCGGCGCAGGAAGTGGAACAGGAAGGTCTTGGTCTGCAGTTCCGCGAAGTTCAGCCCCAGGCATTTGTGGTGGCCGCCGCCGAACGGAATCCACTGGAAGTGGTGTTTCTTGTGCTCGGCGCGTTCGTCGCTGAAGCGTTCCGGGTCGAAGCGTTCCGGGTTGCTCCAGTACTCGGGCATGTAGTGGGTGTACAGCGGCGACAGGTTGACCAGGGTGTTCTTGGGAATGCGGTAGCCCTGGAAGGTCACCTCCTCGGCGGTGCGGCGCGGGAAGGCGGTCAGCGCCGGTCTCAGGCGCAGGGTCTCGCGGAATACCCAGCCGGTCTTGGTCATCTTTTCCAGGTCGCCGTAGCCGAGCCGGTCCGGATGTTCCGCGGCGGCGGCCACCTGGTCCATCTCCTCCGCCAGGGTGTCCTGCCACTCCGGGTGTTTGCAGAGCAGGTAGATCAGCGAGCAGAGCGTGCTGGTGGTGGTGTCGTGGGCGGCGAACAGCAGGAAGATCATGTGGTTGGTGACGTCCTGGTCGCTCAGGCCGCCTTCTTCCTCGGCCGCCTTGCACAGCTCGCTGAAGAAGTCCGGGGTGTCCGCCTGGCGCTTTTCCGGGATCAGCCCGGCCACGAACTGCTCCAGGTACCGTCGGCCGCGCAGCCCCCGGTACCAAAGGGTGCCCGGTATCGGCAGACGCAGCACCGCCAGCGAGGCGTCCGCCGCGTCAATGAAGGACTGGTTCACCTTGTCCGCTTCCGGACCCATGCGCAGGCCGAAGAAAATCTGCGCGCCCACGTCCAGCAGCAACGCCTTGATGCGGTCGAAGAAGGTGAAGGTTTCGCCGGTGGGCCAGGCCTTCAGGCCG
>NZ_CAXPXK010000103.1:0-5031 GCF_964221125.1 Alloalcanivorax sp. | reverse complement strand
CGGCTGGGCTACGACCGCGAAGCCGGCGAGCTGCTGCGCGAGCTTCAGCGGCGCTCGGAACAGCAGCCTGGTGGCGCGGAGGCGTTCGCCGATGCGCGCCGGACCCTGTCGGTGGCGGCGGTGGACCACGCCCGTCAGGGCGGTGATTTCGCGCGCGCCTATGACGAGGCGGTGATGGCGCTGTCCTCGGACCCGGATAACGAAGAGCTGGTGCTGGCGCTGGGCCGGGTTTACCAGGAAGGCGGCCTGCACCGGGAAGCGGCCACCACCTATGACTGGCTGCTGGCCCGCCCCGGCCCGCAGTTGCCGGCGCGCCGCGCGGCGGTGGCCAACGCCCTCGCGATGGACGACGTGGATCGGGCGGAGCAGCTGCTGGAGGAGGCGGCGCCGCTGGAAGACGGCGAGCTGCTGTTGCTGGCGGCGCGCACCGCGCGCCGGTCCGGCGATACCCGCAGCGCGCTGACTCTGGCGGACAGGGCGGCGGACGCCCACTACCGCGCCAACCGCGGCGGCGCTCCGGCGGCGCTGGCGGGCAGCGCCAACCCGTTCCGCAAGACCGCCGGCAAGACGCCGGAAAATCGCTGGCTGGCGCTCGCCGACGGCGACGACAACGACGGCACCCGCACTGATGTCTGGCTACCGGGCAACGTGTCTTCCGGTAACAGAGGCCAGCACTGGCAGCCGCCGGTGCGCGAGCAGGCGGTGGCCGCCTCGACGCCTTCCGCCGGGTACTACCAGCCCGGCGCGGTATCCCGCCCGGCACCAGCGCCGACGCCGGTGCAGGAAAGCGCCCGGGCCGAAGCGCGTATCGACCGCTTCCGCGAGGAAGTGCACCGGGACGTGGCGCCGCGCCTGGAAACCGGCCTGGGCCTGCGCAACCGGGACGGCGAGTCCGGCCTCAGCGAACTCACCGAAGTAAGCGGCGAACTGGCGTTTTCCGGCGTGCCGTTCCGGGGCGGCCGATTCCGGGGCGCGGTCACGCCCACCTTCCTGAACGCGGGCTCGGTGAGCGGTTCCGCCAGTGAACGGTTCGGTTTCGGCCCGCTGTCCGAGGGCGCCGCCTCCCTGGCCGGTACTCTGGACGGCGCCTACGACCTGATCGCCGAAGTGGGGCAGAGCGCCGAGCAGCTGGAAGCCGCCCAGAGCGCGTTTGAAGCGGCTGAAGTCGCGTTCCAGGGCGCGGACACTGCTTACCAGGAGGCGCTGGATGAGTTCGAGAACCAGGTGCCCCCGGATCCGGATGATGAGGACGCCGACGAGGATCTGATCACCGAGGAAGAATTGGCGGCCCTGGAGGCGCAGCGGGACCAGCGGGCAGACCAGTTGGCCGAACGCCAAACCCAGCGTGAGCAGGCGTCGAACCAGTTTGAAAGCGCCACCTCCCGCAACGTGCTGTACGAAGTGGGCATCGACCTGGACGCGCTCTCCGGCGAGCAGCGCGCCTTCGTGGACCGTTTCCTGGTGGCCAATTTCGGCAGCGCCGACTTCTCCCTGGAAGCGGACACCCCGGAAGAGTTCGAGGCCCGTTCGCAGGCGGTGCGCGATCTGATCGGCGGGCTGCAGGCGCGCGCCAACGGCTACGCCCGTGGCGCCGCCGCCGGCAACCAGACCGAGGCGGGCATGGGCGTCGGCTTCGGCTATCAAGGTCAGGCGTTCGCCGCCGATATCGGCAGTACGCCGTTCGGGTTCGAGGTCACCAACCTGGTGGGCGGGATCAGTTGGACACCCCGGCTGGGGCGCAACGGGCGCTTTGTTCTCGCTGGCGAGCGCCGCGCGGTCACAGACAGCCTGTTGTCCTACGCCGGTGTCGAGGACCCGGCCACCGGCGATCGCTGGGGTGGCGTGACGCGCACCGGCGCGCGCCTCGGTCTGACGTTCGATAACGGACCGCTGGGGCTGTACGGCGACCTGGGCTTCTACGATTACGACGGCCACACCGTGGCGGATAACCAGTCGGTGGAGGCGTCGTTGGGCGGTTATCTACGGCCGGTCCGTGAGGACGACCGCGAGCTCAAGACCGGGGTCAACGTGCGCTACATGAGCTTCGACGAGAACCTCAGCAAGTTCACCTACGGTCACGGCGGTTATTTCAGCCCGCAGGATTACGTCAGCCTGTCGTTCCCGATTGAGTACTCGGAGGACTATCGCCGTTGGACCTGGAGCGCCAAATTCGCGCCCGGTTTCCAAAGCTACAGCAGCGACGCGGCGGCGTTTTTCCCAACCCTGGCGGAGGAGCAGTTCTGGATGGAAATCCTCGCCTCGTCCGGCGTGATCGACAGCGCTTACTACGCCGCCGAGAGTAAAAGCGGCTTCGGCGTCAACCTGGGCGCGGGCCTGGATTATCGGTTGTCGCCGGGGCTCAAGCTGGGCACCCGGCTGGGTTACGACACCTTCGGCGACTATTCGGAAACCAAGGCGTCGGTGAACCTGAATTACACCCTGGAGGAATAATATGGACCGCGATGCGATCATGGCGCGCAGCCTCGCGTACTACCGGGATCAGCAGTGCGTGCCACAGTGGCGGGACTTTCTGTCGATCCTGGTCGGCGAGCTGGGCCAGCTTTCCGGGCACGACGAGTCGCTGGAATTCTTTCGCCACCTGGGTCACCGGCTGGCCGAGCGGCTGCCACTGGCGGAGCAGGACACCCTGGAAGGGCTGGAGACAGCGATTAACGAGCGCCTGCGCCGAATGAACTGGGGCTGGTGTTTGTTCTCCGCCCAGCAGAACATGATCACTATCCTGCACGGCGCCTGGCCGGAACTGGACAAGCGCCCGGGCTGCCCGTGGCCGCTGGCCATGGCGTCGCTGTTGGAAGGGCTCTACGAACGCTGGCTGCGCGGCCAGGGCGGCGGGGAGGTGTCGGTGAAAATGCTCACCGCGGCCTCCGGGGAACCGATGGAATTCTGTTACGGCCGATAAAACATGGAGATAACCATGCACACACGACCAGGGACGGTCGGACCCTTGGCACGGCGCTGTTGGCCCGTGCTGCTGTGTCTGACGTTGTTCGCCGGCTTCAACAGCCCCGCCGGCGCTGAAGAGCGTTACTCGATTTGGCGTGATTACGCGGCGCGCTTTATTACCGACGAAGGCCGGGTTCTGGACACCGGCAACAACAACGTTACTCACACCGAGGGGCAGGGCTGGGCCATGTTGTTCGCCGAGGCGTTCAACGACCGGGCCCGCTTCGACGCGCTCTGGTCCTGGACTCAGGCCAACCTGGATGTGCTCGACAGTGGGCTGCTGGCGTGGCGCTACCAGCCGGATCAAACGCCGCCGGTACAAGACCTGAACAACGCCAGCGACGGCGACCTGCTGATCGCCTGGGCGTTGCACCGGGCCGCCTACAAGTGGCGGGAACCGGAGTACGAGCACCTTTCGATCCGCCTTCGTCAGGCGATCCAGCGGCATCTGATTCGGGATTACGGTGGCTACGCGCTGCTGTTGCCGGCCCGCGACGGCTTCGTGCGCGAGGACCGGGTGATCGTGAACCTGTCCTATTGGGTGATGCCGGCGTTGCGGGAGTTCGCGAACGTGGACCCGGGCGGCCCCTGGCGGCGCTTGCTGCTGGACGGCGAGCGACTGCTGCGCGAGGCCCGTTTCGGCGACCATGCTTTGCCGCCGGACTGGCTCACCGTATACCAGGACGGCCGCCTCGAGGTGGCGCAGGACTGGCCGCCCCGGTTTGGCTTCGAAGCTATTCGCGTACCGCTCTATGTGGTCTGGGCAGGGCGCCGCCGAGAGGCGGGGATGGCTTCGATTCGGGCCTACTGGCAATCGCCAGTCGGCAGGGAGCCGGCGGCATGGGTCAACCTGATCAATGGGGAAACCGCCGAGTATCCCCTGTCCCGGGGCGGCCTGGCGGTACGCTCGCTGTTACTAGGGATGCCGGGTAAACTGCCGCAACAGCTTCGTCCGGAAGACGACTACTACTCCGCTTCTTTACTTATTTTATCAATGTTGGCGGCCTTCCTTCCGGAACCCACATTGTCCCAGGCGACTCCTACCCGGTGAGCCCTACAAGGAGGTAAGAGACCCCGTGATTCGTAAAGCCGTGATTCCCGTGGCCGGCTTCGGCACCCGCATGCTGCCGGCGTCCAAGTCGATCCCCAAAGAGATGCTGCCGGTGGTGGACCGGCCGGCCATCGCCTATGTGGTGGAGGAGGCGGTGCGCGCGGGCATGACCGAAATCATTCTGGTCAGCCACGCCAGCAAGAGCGCGGTGGAGAACTATTTCGACGGTCACCCGGAGCTGGAAGCGCAGCTGGAGGCCAAAGGCAAAATCGACCTGCTGGAACAGGTGCGCCACCCGCTGCCGGACGGCGTGCAGGTGGTGAGCGTGCGCCAGGGCCCGCCGCTGGGCCTGGGCCATGCGGTGCACGCCGCCCACCAGCTGGTGGGCGATGAGCCGTTCGTGGTGATTCTGCCCGACGTGCTGGTGGACGCGCTGGACGATACCGACGACCTGACCGCCATGGTGCGCCGCTTCGAGAATAGCGGCGCCGCCCAGATCATGGTGGAGGCGGTGCCCGACGACCGCGTCGACCAGTACGGCATCGCCGAGCTGGACGGCCCGTCACCGGCGCCGGGGGCGAGCGCGCCGATGCGCGCGGTGGTGGAGAAGCCCAAGCCCGCCGACGCGCCCTCCAACCTGTCGGTGGTGGGCCGCTATGTGCTGCCCGCGGGCATCATGGGCCTGCTCGCCGACACCGCGCCGGGCGCCGGCGGCGAGATTCAGCTCACCGACGCGATCGCCGACCTGATCGCCCGCCAGCCGGTGGAAGCCTACGCCATGCGCGGCCGCACCTTCGACTGCGGCAGCAAGGCCGGCTACCTCCAGGCGATCCTCCACTACGCCGCCAAGCACCCCGATCTCGCTGAGATCATTGTGGGAGGGGGCCTTGTGGGAGCGGGCCCAGCCCGCGAAAGGTCGCAAAGCGACCGGCAGGATCCCAGAGCCCCCTCTAAATACGCTTCTCCCGACGCCTCTGGTATCCCGCCGGCCGGCGAGGCCGGCCTTTCGCGGGCGG
>NZ_CAXPXK010000102.1:0-4972 GCF_964221125.1 Alloalcanivorax sp. | reverse complement strand
TGGCGGAGAATCCCCTGCAGGGCCTGGTTGGCTTCGTCGGACAGGGGGCGCGGCGCGGGCCTGGGGGCTTCTTCGCCGTCGGTGACCGGGCGGCCCTCGGCGGTGACCGCCGCCGCTGTCGGCCGCTCGGCGGCCGGCGTGCTGGCCGGCCGAGCCTGGGCCGGTGCCTCGGCCCCGGCCGGAGCCGCGCCTGTCCCACCCTCGGCGCGACCGGCGGCCGGCGTTTCATGGGGCCGGGACAAGCGCATCTGCGGTTCCTGGGCCAGCCGCGCGCCACTCATCTCGCCGCGGTACCAGCTTTGCAGATGGGATTCATAGAACAGCCCGCTCTGGCCGACACTGGCCTGCAGACGGTTAGCCAGGGTCGGGGCCTGGGTGTCGGCGGCGGTCATCAAGGGCGCCGCGGGCCGTACCGCCGAAGGCGGCGCCGGGTAGCGGGCGAGAATATCGGCGATGGTGCGGGCGGCGGCGCTGAAATGGGTTTGCGTGGAGCCGGGCGCGGCGTCCGCCGGCGGCGCCAGGGTTTGTGGCGCGCGGGTACGCTGGTGAGTCGTCGGCAGATCCGGCAAGGGCGCGGTGCGCGGGTCGAGACGGGAGTCGCTGCGCACCGCCGGCGGCGCTTCGGCGGGGCTGAGCGGACGCACCGGCTCGGGGGTCTGCCGGGCCACGGGCACGTCGACCCGTTTGCCCAGCACTTGATGCAGCAGAGTATCCAGGATCGGCGTGATGCCGCTCACGGCGTGTCTTCGTCCAGGTGGAAGGCGGAGTCCATGGAGGTGGCTTCCTGGGGGCCGTAGGAACGGCGCAGATCCCGTTTACGCTTGGACGTGCCGATCAGACTTGCCAGCTCCTCCCGGCGCGCCACCAGACAGCGGCGTATTTCCAGGTCGCGGTCAAGTATCCGCTCCAGCAATTGCGCTTTGCGGGCCCGCTGCGAGGGGTCGAGCGCGGTATCCTGCTCCCGGCTGGAGAGCTGCTCCACGTCCACCAGGTAATGCGCCTCTTCGTCCACCAGGGCGTCCCAGTCGTGACGTCGCACACAGTCCAGCATACGCCCGGAGCGTGCCAGCAGGGCCTCATAGGCCAGCAGTACCTGTTCCGCCGACAGCGCCCGGCGCCGGGATTCGATTTCGGTCATTCAGCCCCCTGATGCGCGGCGGGTTTGATCTGCTTCCAGGTTTCACCCAGGTCCGCCAGCAAGCGGCCGGCTTCGTCCAGGCTGGCCGGGTCGTTGCGCAGATTGGCGTTAAGCAGCAAACGGGCGATGTAGTCGTACAACGAGGCCATGCGGTCGGCGAGCTCGCCGCCCTTTTCCCGGTCCAGCGCCGCCAGCAAACCGTTATTGACGATATCCAGCGCTTTCGAAATGGCCTTGCCCTTCTCCGCCACCTGGCCGTCGCGCATGTGCAGCGCGGCCGCGCGGATGGCGGTGCCGGCGCCGTCGAACAGCATGCTGATCAATTGGTGGGGGCTGGCCGACATTACCCCGCTTTCCACCCCTACCCGGGCGTAGGCCCCCGCGCCCCGGGCGTACCCGGCGGCGCCACGCGTCATTGTCATGAGTCGTACCCTCTGCTGGTTACCTTTCCTGGCTTACTGGTTCAATTGCGCGTTCAGCGAATCGAACTGCTGAGTCAGGTAGCTGCTGGTGGAGTTCATTTCCGCGATCATCGAATCCAGCTTGCTGAACTGCTCGCGGTACCGGGCGATGGTGCTTTCAATACGCTCCTCGGTGCGCAGGTAGCGCTCACCGAGGCCCTCGATGCGGTCTTCCAGACCGCTGGTGGCGTTTTCCAGGGTGCCGCTGTCACCGAGCATCTTGCCCAGGGTGACATCAAGCTGGGCGGCCAGACCCTCTGATTCACCGGCGCCGGAGAAGAAATCCGCCAGCGCCCCGAGGTTGTCCGCCACCACGGCGTCCAGTTTTTCATCGTCCACTTCCAGGGTGCCGTCGATGGTGAGGTCCACGCCGATATCGGCGAGCGCACCGAACTCTCCGCTGGACACCACGCCACCCATAACGCCGCGGATACGGGATTCAATGCCGCGCAGGGTGGTGTCACCGAGCAGTTGGCCGCTGGTGCCGGTTTCCTGGTCGTAACGGGTAAGGCTGTCCATGGTCTTCTGGAGGCTGTTGTAGCTCTCCACGAAGCTGGTCACCGCCTTCTTGATGCCGGCGGTATCACGGGTCACCGACAACGTGGAAGTGCCCTCTTCCTTGAGGTTGAGCGTAATACCCTGCACCGCGCCTTCCACACGATTGCTCTGGCTCTCGATATCGATGCCGTTCACGCTCAGGGACGCATTGATGGCGGTGACTTCGGTGCCAGCGTCCACGGCAAGGGTGGTGCCGAGACCCCCGGTGCCGAAGTCGACACTGGCGATCGCCGCGTCGGTGCCGGTGTCGGCGGCGGACAGCACCAGCCGGTGGGGCTGGCCGCTGCCGTCGTTGACCAGCGAGGCCTGAACACCCTTGCCCGCTTCGTTGATGGCGTCGCGGATGCCTTCCAGGGAGCTTTGCTCCTCGCCCACGTCAACACTGAAGCTGTCGCCGTTACCGAGTGTGAAACTGATCGCGCCGGCGCCCAGCGGCTCGGTTTTGTCGGTGACGCCCTGGGTGGCGATGCTGTAGGCGCGGGCCTTGTTGTTGACCACGATATCGTGGGTTCCGGGTAACGCGTCCTCGCCGACCACGGCGTTCAGGGCGTCGCCGGACACGCTGCTCTTCACCGCGTCGAACTGCTGGCTGTCGCCCAGCTTGGCGGCCGCCTCGCGGAAGTCCGCAAGCTTGCTCTCCAGCGTGCCGTAGGCGGAGATTTTCGCCTGATAGCTTTTCTGTTGCTGGGTGATCGGCGCCAGCTGCTGACGCTCCGCCGATTCCATCTGATCGAGCAGACCGTTGAGGTCGAGCCCGGAACCGATACCCAAAGAAGAAATAGAAGCCATGGTCTTTCCTTGCAAAGTACCTTCGTATTGTGCGCCGCCCCGGCGCCGCCGCAGCGGTGAATAAGGGCGACCATTTACCGCTATTTCATGCTATCGGCGGTAACCGTCACGACTTTAGCGCGCCGCCACTAGCCGGGCGCGGGCAACGACGACACCGGCTCGCCGAGCCGCTCCAGCGCGCCGCCTTCGAGCAACTGCTGAGGGTCGGCGCCGGGAAAGGCGCTGCCCCGGGAGATCTGCACCTGCACCGGCATGCCCTGGTCGTCCAGCCGCCGTACCCAGGCCAGCAACCCGCCCTGATAACGCACCAGGCTGCCCACCGGCCAGCGCCCAAAATGCGCTCGATAGCGCTCCACCCAGCGACGATCGAACTGATGGGGCGCGCCGTGCAGATGATCGTGAATCGCTTCCGCGGACCAGGGGCGCCGGCCCGGGCGCACCCGCGCCATCACGTCGGACACATCCACCACCGAGGCGAGCCGCGCCAGTTCCGGCAACTCGTCGGCGCCGCGTCCATGGGGATAGCCGTGGCCGTCCAGCCGCTCGTTGACGTCGCGCACCACCGCCTCCACCACCGACGCGGCCAGCCAGCGGCAGCTTTCCAAACGCTGGGTGATCAGTGCCACATGACCCTGCAGCCAGCGGTACTGGCTGGCGTTGAGAAACTGCATCTCAAGAAGATCCCGGGGCAACAGCGCCTTACCCAGGTCGTGCACCAGCCCGGCGGCGGCCAGTGCCTTGCACAGCTCATTGGGCATTTTTTCACTTCTGGCGAAATCCAGCAGATGGGCCGACACCCCCAGCGAATGCCGCACCAGCAGCGTTTCCTTATCCAGGCACTGCACCGCGAACAACAGCGCCTCACGGTCCTCGTCCTGCAGCGCCAGCAGACGGTCCGCATGCCGTGACAACTGCACCGCGTCCACCATGCCGCCCTGACGCAACGCCAGAATCTGGTTGTCCAGGTAGGCGGCGGTGGGCGCCAGCCGGCGGGTCATGGCGGTGGCGTAGTCGTGCGTCTGGCGGCGGCTCACGGTGCCGTGCTCTTCGTTTTTGCTGCCCTGGAACAACTGCGAGGGCGCCAGCGGCGTGCGCGCCGTGCCCGCCATCCGCGCCGCCTCGCGCTCGATCTCGCGGACCATGAACCACAAGCGCCGGTCGTCCTCGGCGCTGCGCTCGGCGAACAGAAATCCCACTTTGACCAGGCCCCGCTGCGCGTCCGCCTTCTGGTGGCGCGGGCTGCCACGCACCAGGAACCGGGTGCCGTTGGGAAAAAACAGCTCCAGCTCGAACACCGCCGCGTTGGACATCAGCGCGGTCATGGCGCTGGCCGACAACTCCACCAGACACCCCTGCAACGACAGGTCGCGCAGATCGCCCTGGGCGGACAGGCCACTGTCCCGGTCACGCAGCACCACGCCCACCTCCATACCCAGCCGCAGCTCGGCGCGGAAGGTGTCGCGGCGCTGAAGAATCTCCATCTCCGGCGGGTAATCGCAGCGGCATAGCATCCTGTCGTCGCGCTCGAAGCACATATCCGCGCTTAATAAAGGCGTGCGCAGTACGCCGCCGCGGGCCAGCCCCATCAGCCGGAATCCGGCGCCGCGCCGCAGATCCGCGGCGATATGCCGGATCGCGCTGATATCCAGCAGCAAGCTCTCCCCCGGGTTCGCCTCGAACACCACCACCGGCATCGGCTCACCACCGGTCTTGTCCAACGCCAGCGACGCCGCCCCGGGCTGGGTCAGATGTTCCAGCAAATCCTGTATTTCCGGGGGATGCTCCACCCGACTGAACGCATCATCCTGCGACGTCATACCGATAGCCCTCGCCTTCGCCTCACTAACAGCCTTCCTTATCGGCAAGCACCAGCCCGGCTTTAACCGCAAAACTTTTTGTCGCCAACCCTAAAGCGAAACGCGAATCCGCCGAAAGACGGTGTAACGGCCAGCGCCGTTGCTCTCAAACCAAACGGTGAATCACAAAAGGACATTTGCTATGTCAGTTATCAACACCAACATCACGG